>JBAWVV010000295.1:0-5643 GCA_037147115.1 Planctomycetia bacterium
GTGGTGTTTTGCCGGTAGAAATCCATCGTCTTGGTGCGCAGCGGCAGGACGATCGCCACCCGCCCCCCCACTTCGACGCACTCGAGGATCTCGTGGAGCCAGCCGAGGGGATTGGGGACATGCTCCATAACGTGCGACGCGACGGCATACGCGAACGTCCGTTTGCCGAGACACTCCGCCAGCCTCCTGCCGGGTGTCCACACCGCGTCGATCCGCGGCAGCTCCCGCCCCACGGCCCCCGGATTTCCCGCCGCCTTCCGCTCGATCTCATCGTTGTCGATGCAATCGACATAGAACACGTCATGGGCGGACCGATCGACCATCGGGTTGAAGTAGGGGGCGATCTCCAGACCGCAGCGCTGCACCGGAAGAAGGCTCGTCACAAAAGCGCGGCGTGCCTCCGGACCGGATCCGGGCTCGACGCTGCGCGATATCCCGGATGGCCTGTCGGACTCGATCGCTTGGACAGGCATCGTGGGAAAACCCTCGGAGAATCGGCAGCGCGGAAGACCGGGATCAGGCAGCTCTGGAATCGGGCATCGACGGAAGGCTCTGGGGGCGTCGCTCCGCCTCGAGCCAGGCGGCGACTCGGCCGGTGGCGCGGAGCCAGTCGACGGTGCTGGTGAGGCCATCGTTAAGCGTCGTGGAAGCCCGGTAGCCGACCGCCTCGGCGGCCCGCTCCACCGACATCACCCGGCGCGCGTACCCCACCGGCTTGTCGGCGAGGAAGCATGGGCGGAGCCCGGCACCGACCGCGCGGGCCACCGCCTCGGCGATCTCCTTGATCGAGGTCTCGCGCCCCGATCCGAGATTGAACGACTCGCCGGCGAAGGGGCGATCCTGGAGGGCGATCGTGGCGATTCCCTCTGCCACGTCACCGACATAGACGAAGTCGCGCGTCGCCGAACCGTCTCCCCAGACGTCGAAGGTCGACTGCCGGCGCTCGACGGCGAGGAGTGCCTTGCGGACCAGCGCCGCCACGACATGCCCGCGATCGGTGTCGAAGGTGTCGCCGGGGCCGTAGAGATTCGAGGGGATGACCGTGACCGTGTCGCACCCCGCCATCGAGCAGATCGCGTCGGCGGCGATCGAGGAGGCGAGTTTCGCGTAGCCGTAGCTCCCCGTGTCGCCCGACGGCACCCCTTCGAACAGCGCCGCTTCGCGGAGCGGGAGCGGGGCCGAACCGGAGTAGGCGCAGGGCGTACCGGCGAGCACGACGCGGCGGGCACGGCCGCGGCAGGCGGCGCGGATGACGTTGAGCCCAAGCTGAAAATTGTCGTGGAATGCGCGCCCCGCACAGCTGCGCAGATAACCCACCCCGCCGACGTCCGCGGCCAGATGGATGATCGTGTCGGCCTCCGCGAGGAGCCGCTCGGCGACCACGGGATCCCGGAGATCGCCGTCACGGCGGCCCAGAGGCCTGACCTCGACCCCGCGCTGCGCGAGGCTCGTGACGACATGCGATCCGAGGAACCCCCCGGCGCCGGTGACGTGGATCTGCATCGCATCCCCTTGTGGAGCTTTTCTGACCGCGTCAGGCCGCCCGCGCGGCCCCCGTGAGCACCGAGTGGTAGACGCGCTCGTACGCCGCCTGCGTCTTGTCGAGGGAATAGGACGCCCGCGCGGCATCGCGGTGGCTCTGCGCGTCGGGGTGGAACTTCTCCTCTGCCCGGGCACATTCCTTGATCGTCTTGGCAAGGGCTTCAGCGTCGCCGACGTCAATGGCGATGCTCGAGAACGCCGTCTGCTTTTCCATCCGATAGACGAACATCGACCGAGCCCGCGACGTGATCACCGGGCGGTCGTAGGAAAGGGCATCGGCGAGCACTGCCGATCCCGACTGACCGACCTCGTCGTAGGGCAGCACGAACACATCCGCCTGCGAGAGCACCGCCCCCTGCTCGGCAGGGTCGCCAAGAAAGCCGGTGAAGATGATCCGCGACTGCAGCCCCCAGACGTCGGCCTGCTGGATGAGATCCATCCAATAGTCGTTGCCGGTCTTGTCCTTGGGGTGGATGCCGCCGGCGACGACGAGCTTGAACGACTCTGGCAGGTGCTTGAAGGCGCTGAGAAGGTGACCATGCCCCTTGTAGCGGCTCACGAAGCCCGGCATCATCACCCATGTCTCGCGCGGGTGCTTCACGAACGCCGGCGTGACATGCTGACTGGCCACCCGCTCGATCGGGATTGGCACCACGGTGACCCGTTTCTTCAGCTTCGGGAACGTCTCCACGAAATACTTGTGGGTGTCCTTGCTGTGGAGGACGATGGCGTCGGCACGGTGGAGCGCGGCGCTGATGTGACGGTTGCGGAGCCGGTGGAACATCCCCTCGCAAAGCTGGGAGATGGGGCGATTGCGCTGGTTGCGCGTCATGCTCTTGAGCCAGGTGTGGAGGCTCACGACCAACGGCTTGTCGAGCCGGCGACAGACGTCGGCGAATCGCTGATTCGAAGGCCCGATCCGGCGGGCGAAGAAGCAGAACTCGTGTTGGATGTGGACGAGATCGGCCCGCGAACGGTTCACCCGGCCAATCAGATCGGCGAAGTAGCGGTTCATCTCTCCGGCCGAGATCCGCCGGTCGCCGTCGATGAAGTTCTGCATGTCGAAGGGGAGAACATCGGCAAACCGCTCGAGGCCGACGGCGAGCCGCTTCGCATACTCGGCATTGCCGCACTGCTGATCCCACGGGGTCATCAGCGCGACGGCCAACTGCGGGGACTGGGGCCGGGCGGGGAGCGAATCGGGGGCGACCGCCGCCGGAGCGCGGCTGGACGCCGTTTCCGCCTCAATCAGGGCCGTGTCGCCGTCTGGCATGGACTGTCCCTTCGTGAGATCGGTCACCCGCAGGCCCGTGCGGATAGAGGCGCGGCAGGCCAGGCCCGAAATCGGGCGGAGTGGGCTTCATGAACCGGGGGGAGGGTAGCAACTGGCCCAAGTCCCCCAAAGGGCAGTTTCAGGCCCGATGAGGCCGATGCGCTGCGGGGCGTTTCCGTGCCAGACCGCTACGAGCGGCGCCCCGGCGGGGGGGCAATCCGATCGAGCGGGACGAAGCCGTCGTGCCCATCTGGAATCCCCGGCGGGGGGGCACACGAGGGGGCGAGGAGGCTGCCGATGAGCGACCGCACCATCCACACGGCGGCCGCCACGGCGACCCCGATCACGATTCCATCCTGGAAGAGCGCGGGCACAACACACCTCATCCGCCGAGAAACGTGCCGACTTGGTAGGTCACAAAAGCCCCCAGCCATGCCAGCACCGTCATCGCGGTGAACGAAGCCACCGGCCAGACCCAACTCCCGGTCTCCCTCCAGATCACCACCAGCGTGCTCGCACACTGGGCACAGAGCGCGAAGAACACCATGATCGAGAGGGCCACCGGCAGCGTGAACACCTTCCGCCGACTGCCGTCCCAGGTCGCGGACCGAAGGCGGCGGACGAGCACCGTCCCCCCCTCCTCGCTCCCGGCATCAACGTCACCGAGGTTGTAAATCACGCCCAGCGTCCCCAGCACCACCTCGCGGGCCGGGAAACTGGCAATCGCTGCGCATCCCAGCCGCCAATCCCACCCCAGCGGCCGAACGACCGGCTCGATGAAGCGGCCGGCGAGCCCGAGGAAACTGCGGCGCTGCGAGGCGCCCCGACGCGCCGCGTCGAGACCCTCCGGGGTGTCGAGGGCTTCGAGGGCCGCAGCGAGATCGGCGACCGTCGCCTCGTCGGCCTCTCCCTCCAGGCGGGCGCGGAGATTCGTCCGTTCGCTCGCCACCTCGGCCTCGACCGCGGCTTCATTGCGCGGGTAGTGGGAGAGCGCCCAGAGCACGACGCTCATGGCGAGGATCGTGGTGCCGGCACCGGAGAGGAACGACCAGGTCGCCTCGCGGACCCGCTCGAGGACGATCCGCGGCTGCGGCCAGCGCCAGCCGGGAAGCTCCATGACGAACGGCTGCGGCGGTCCGCGGAACACCGTCCGCGTGAGCACGAAGGCAGCCAGCGCCGCCACGATCACGCCGAGGGCGTAGAGCGACGCGAGCACCAGCGCCGGCAGCCGGAGCCAGGGAATCCCCGCCAACGGCACGTTGGGGACGAACGCGCTACACATGAGAAGATAGACCGGGAGCCGCGCCGAACAGCTCATGAGCGGCGCCAGGAGGATCGTGAGGAGGCGATCGCGCGGATTCTCGATCGTCCGAGCCGCCATGATCCCCGGGATCGCGCAGGCGAAGCTCGAGAGGAGCGGGATGAACGACTTCCCCGACAGCCCCACCCCCACCAGGAGCCGATCCATGAGGAACGCCGCCCGCGACAGATAGCCGCAGCCCTCGAGGAGCGCAATCCAGAAGAACAGCAGGGCGATCTGCGGGACGAAGACAACCACGCTCCCCGCCCCGGCGATCACCCCGTCGACGACGAGCGAGCGGACGGCGCCTTCCGGGAGGAGGCCACGGACGACCTCGGCGACGGTGTCGACGCCTAACGAGATCCCCTCCATGAGCGGCGCCGAGAGCCAGAAGATCGACGTGAACACCGCGAGCATCGTCAGCGCGAACAGAAACGTGCCCCAGACGCGGTGCGTGACGACCGCATCGATTCGGTCGTCGATCGTCCGGGCCACCGGGCGCCGGCGGACGACCCCCTCGATCACCCGCTCGATCCACGCATAGCGACCGATCGCCTCCCGCGCCGTCGGCGGCTGGGCGGGATCGACCGCCGCCAACGCCGCCGCGAGCCCTTCGGGCTGTCGGGGAGGGACCGCGGCCAGAATCGCATCGGCCAGCCGAGGGATTCCCTGCCGGCGCGGCGCCACCACCGGCACGACCTCGCACCCCAGACGGCGCGTAAGCTCGGCCGCGTCGACCTCGATACCCCGGTCAGCCGCGGCATCGCCGAGCGTGAGGGCGATGACGGTGGGAAGGCCGATCTCGATCACCTGGCTGGCGAGATAGAGATTGCGTTCGAGATTCGTGGCATCGACAACGATCACGACCCGGTCCGGCGCCGGCATTCCCGCCAACCGGCCGCGGAGCAGGTCGACGGCCACCTTCTCATCGGGGCTCTTCGGCGCGAGGCTGTACGTGCCGGGGAGATCGACCAGATCGATCGGGCGACCGGCATGGACGAAGCGGCCAACCTTTTCCTCGACCGTCACGCCAGGGTAGTTTCCGACGCGCGTGGGAATCCCGGCCAGCGCCGAAAAGAGCGTACTTTTGCCAGTATTCGGGTTGCCCAGCAGGGCGACCGTCAGTGGCGGGGGCGATTCCGCAACCCCCGCAGCGGTCACGTTCATGGCGGGGCCGATCCCGAAAAGGTCAGCGGGGCAAGGGACGACGGACCGCCGTGGCACCAGCCCTCGTCGGGCGCGGGCCAACCGACGGGAAGACCGCCACACGGGCGGCGTCGCTGCGTCGGATCGAAAGCCGGTAGCCCCGGACTTCCAATTCGAGCGGGCAGCCCAATGGCGCCGCCCCGATCACCGTGACGAGGACGCCGGGGGTGATCCCCATCTCGAGGAGGCGTTCGGACGTCGGGTCGGATCCGGTGATCAATTCGACCTTCGCGGTCGAACCGATCGCCACTTCTTTCAGACTCGTCACGATCACCTCCCCTCGACCGGCGGCAGCCAAGTCGACATCGGCTCACGTCAGCGA
>JBAWVV010000296.1:0-5629 GCA_037147115.1 Planctomycetia bacterium
ACGCTTCCGCGGGGATGGCGGGGCAGGGGGATAAGATGACGTGGGGGGATGAGATGAGACAGGGGCAGGAGATGGCTCGCGGGTTTCCCGCCGGCGGACCTCGAGGAGAACGCTCTCGTTGTCGCTGCCCCGGATCGGCCAGGCGGCCACCCGGCGCACCGTCACCTGCTTGACCAGGCCGCGGTGCCGCGCCTCACCCTTCTCCTCTTCCCAACGCGGTCCCTTGATGATCAATATCCGTCCGTAGTGGTCGGCGATCGGCTCAAACCAGCCGAGCAATTTCAACAGCGGCGCCACCGCCCGGATCACCAGCGTGTCGAAGCGATCGTGGTCACCGCAACGGCTGACGAGCGCCTGGGCGGCCCCCTCATGGACCGGGATCGACAGGCCTGCCTCGGAGACGATCTCCCGGACGGCCCGGGCCTTCTTCCCCACGCTGTCGGAAAGCTCGACTTTCAGATCGGGCCGGAGAATCGCCAGGAGCACACCGGGCAACCCGCCACCGGTGCCGACATCGAGGACGCGCTCGCCGGCGGCGAGATGCCCGGCCACGGCGACCGCATCGGCGATATCGCGCGACACAAACCGCTCGACATCGGTGTGGCGCGTCAGATTCAGGCGCTCGTTCCAGGCCCAGAGGCGCGTCGCGTAGGCCGCCAAGCCCGCCTCGACACCGGCCGGGAGCGGGAGCGACAGCCGCTCACACTCCGCCCGGATGGCCCCGGCGAGTGCTGACGGATCGAGGGGCCCGACGGGGGGTGGTCCCCCGTCGGGCGTGCCTGACGTGGTGCTGCTCACTTGATGAACAGCATTTCCCGGTAGGTCGGCAGCGGCCAGAGATCGTCGGGGAGGATCGACTCGAGCTGGTCGGCTACCTCACGCAGCGCGATCATCGCCGGGATGACGGTCCCGTGGAAGTGGGCCACTTCGGCCTGGATGTCGCCGCCACCGTGATGGCCGGCCGCCTTCTCGAGAGCACTGATGGCCGCTTCGAGCTCACCGACGAGCGTGGTGAGCGTGTCGAGCGTGCCGATGTGAACGGTCTTGCCGAGATCCTTGAGCTTGTGGGCCGTGCCGACGAGCTCCCCCTGGTAGCGATAGGCAGCCGGGAGAATCATCGTCTTTGCGATCTGGATCGCCGATTGGGCCTCGGTGTTGATGTCCTTGCAGTAGCGCTCCATGTAGATCTCGTAGCGGCTGCGGAGCTCGCGCTCCGTCAGCACACCATACTTCTCGAACAGGGCGATGTTCGTCGGCGAGGCGAGCACGGAGAGGGCGTCGGGCGTGGCCTTGAGATTGGGGAGCCCACGCTTCTTCGCCTCGTCGTGCCACTCCTGCGCGTAGCCGTTGCCGTTGAAGATCACCGCCTTGTGCTCGGAGACGATCTGCTGGAGGAGCTTCTCAACCGCCTGCGGCAGCTTCGCCATGTCGCCGCCGGTGGCCTTCTCCAGCTCTGTGGCGATGTAGTCGAGGCTCTCGGCGACGATCGTGTTGAGGGCCACCAGTGGCCCGGCGATCGACTGCGCCGACCCGACCGCACGGAACTCAAACTTGTTGCCCGTGAAGGCGAACGGGCTGGTGCGGTTGCGGTCGCCGGCATGCTGCGGCAGCGGGGGAAGAGTGTGAACACCAACGGTGAGGGTGCCGCTCGACTTCGAGCTGGTCGCCTTCCCCTTCTCGATCTGCTCGAAGACGTCGGCCAACTGCTCGCCGAGGAAGATCGAGATGATCGCCGGGGGGGCTTCGTTGGCCCCGAGGCGGTGATCGTTGCCGCTGTGGGCCACGACCGCCCGGAGAAGATCCCCGTGGAGATGGACGGCCTGGATCACCGCCGCGCAGAACACGAGGAACTGCATGTTGGCGTGGGGCGTTTCACCCGGCTCGAGGAGATTGCCGAGCTTGCAGCCCATCGACCAGTTGACGTGCTTACCGGAGCCGTTGATCCCGGCGAACGGCTTCTCGTGGAGGAGGCACGACATGCCGTACTTCTGCGCGACACGCGTCAGCGTCTGCATGATCGACTGCTGGTGGTCGGTGGCGATGTTGGCGTTCTCGTAGACCGGGGCGATCTCGTACTGCCCCGGGGCCACCTCGTTGTGCCGCGTCTTCACCGGCACGCCGAGCTTGTAGAGATCGCGCTCCACCTCGAGCATGAACGCCAGGACGCGCTCCGGGATGGCGCCGAAGTACTGATCCTCGAACTCCTGCCCCTTCGGCGGCTTGGCGCCGAACAGCGTTCTCCCGGTCATGACCAGATCGGGGCGGGCGAAGAAGAAATTGCGGTCGATGAGGAAATATTCCTGCTCCGGCCCACACGAGGCAGCCACCTGCCCGACATCCTTGTGGCCGAAGAGGGCGAGGACGCGGCGGGCCTGCTTGTCGAGGGCCTGCATCGACCGCAGCAGCGGGGTCTTCTTGTCGAGCGCCTCGCCCGTCCACGAGCAGAAGGCGGTGGGGATGCAGAGCGTCGTGCCGTTGGGGTTGTCGAGGATGTAGGCAGGGCTCGTCGGATCCCAGGCGGTGTAGCCGCGGGCCTCGAACGTCGCCCGCAGGCCGCCGGAGGGGAAGCTCGAAGCGTCGGGCTCGCCCTGAATCAACTCCTTGCCGGAGAACTCGAAGATCGCGTCGCCGTCGCCGGTGGGGGAGAGGAAGCTGTCGTGCTTCTCGGCGGTCAGCCCGGTGAGCGGGTAGAAGACGTGGGCATAGTGGGTGGCCCCCTTCTCGATCGCCCAATCCTTCATCGCCAGGGCGACGGCGTCGGCGATCGTCGGATCGAGCGGCTTGCCCTGCTTGATCGTCGCCTGAAGGGCCTTGTAGACACTCTTTGGCAGCCGATCCTTCATCACCGAATCGCCGAAGACGTTGGTTCCGAAGATCTCGTTGGTGGGCGTCTCGCGGAAGTTCCAGGCCTGGCCATTCGGCTTGTAGTTGTTGATGGCGGCGATCGCGCTGGCACGGGCAGAGGTCATGAATGGATCCTTCTTCGTGATGGCGGGCTACGGGAGGAGGGCGTTGAAAGACGGACTTACGGGCGCCGCGAGCGTTGCGACGGACGGACCGTCGCAGCACGCCGCAGAGCCCAAAGCGGGAATGAAGCGGGAACAGGACAGGGACGGGCCGCCACCAGTCCGGAACGGACGGTGACGGAAGATCGGCGGGGCTCGATCATGGGCAGCCGGGGAGCACGGCCTCCGGTTGGCGGTTCGACACGCCGACACCACGACCGGGCACCGCCATGCCCGACCGTCGCGCCTGGGCACAACGTGCGTGATCTCCCGCTCAACCGACCGACCGACGCCCCCGTCACCACTCCGCAGCCAGAAGAAGAAAGCCTGCGAAGAACATGATCAAGTTGTCAGCAGCCTAGCCCGCGGGAAGGCGAGTTTCAAGCCGCGCCGCCCCCTGAGAGCGGTCTACCTGGCAGCTTGGACGCGGGGGGCGGGGCGGGTCGACTGCCGCACCGTCGCACGGCGGGCGGCGGCGATTGCCGCCTCGAGCGGAGCGTCGCCCGCCGCCGGCAGGCCGTCGGCCCCCTCCGGCACCCGGGCCGTGGTGTGGACGACCAGATCGGGCTCGACACCGACCCGGCTGTAGGGCTTTCCCTTGGGGGAGAAGAACTTGGCGGTGGTGAGCCGGAGGCCAACGCCACCGATCTCGAGCGGGAAGATTCCTTGGATCGACCCCTTCCCGAAGCTCCGGCTACCGACGATCGTGCCGCGGCCGTGATCGCGGATCGCCCCAGCGAAGATCTCGCTGGAACTGGCCGAATCACCGTCGATGATCACCACCAGGGGCATCCGCCACGTGCCGGGCCGGCTGGCGGAGTAGTTGAAATCCTCCTCCGGGCTGCGCCCCCGCGTCGCCACGACGAGGCCGCGTTCGAGGAACAGATCGGAGACATCAACGGCCGAGGAGAGGAGGCCGCCGGGATTGCCGCGGAGGTCGATCACGAGGGAGCGCATCCCGCCGGCATCGAGCCGCCGCAGAGCCGACGCCAGATCGGTTGCCGTCGTCTTCTGGAAAGAGGAGATCTTGAGGTGGCCGACGCCGGCTGCCGTATCGAGCATCCGCACATCCTCGATGCTCGGCACCTCGACATGCTCGCGCCGCAGCGCCACCCGGCCGGCCGCGGCAGTGCCACGGACGATGTCGAGGGTCACGGAGGATCCCTCCGGCCCCTGGAGGAGTTGGGCCGACTCGTCGACCGACATCCCGCCGATCGACCGGCCGTCGACCGCCACGATGTGGTCACCGCCCCGGAGTCCACCCCGTTCGGCCGGGCTGCCGACGATGACATGGACGACGAGCAGCCCGTCGGCGGCCGTCTTCAGCTCGACTCCGAGGCCGACGAAGTTCCCCTCGATCTGCGCGTAGAGATCGTCGAGTTGGCCGTTGGTGAGGAATGCGGAATATTCGTCGAGGCCTCCCATCGACGCGGCCGTCATCTCCAGGAGCGTGACCGAGGGGGGGATGCCAAGGGTGGAGTGGCCGATCCGCGCCACCCACGCCGCCACCGTCTCGGCGTCGGCCTGGGAGTTGACCATCCGTCCGCCGACGAGGCCCGCCACCTGCTCCCGGTAGGCGCTGCGGCGTTCCGGCGTCGCCTGGGGGGCGTAATACGAAGTGAACAGCGGATGGTCGATCGCCACCTCCATCGCTCGCAGCCCCCGGAGGGTGAGGCGGTGGAAATCGGGGGCGTCGACATGGTGGCTGCGGATCCGCGCGAGCACCTCGGCGTGGAGGCGCCGGCCCTCGGCTTCCGAGAGACCGGCCAGCCGCTGCCGGAAGCCCCCTTCGGAGTGCCGGCGAACGAGGTCGCAGTGGATGCGGGCGAGATCGTAGCGGTCGGCGAGCGTCGTCGGCAGTGTCCCCTGGCGGACATGCGGCTCGCAGGCGGCCACGACCTCCCCCCAGCGCTGCTCCCCGGCGAGGATCGCCAACCGACCGGAGAGCTCGTCGACCCCCGCCGGTACCGAGATCTGCGGCGCTTCCGGCAGCGGGGGAGCGGTGGGGAGGGGGACGGTGGCGCCGGACAATCCCGACCGCAGCGTCGCCGCGGCCGGCTGGGGCGTGGCGATCTGAAACGGCAGGGTCGCCGGGAGCATCGAAGGATCGGGCTCGGGGGCGATCGCGGCGCCGGCGTCTTCCTGACCGTAGACGGGCACGATCTGCGGCACGATCTGCGCACTCGACACCGCCGACGCAACGCCGAGCATGACCGCGAAGGCCGCGGCGAGCCGGGACCAAGTGCCAGGCCGGCGTCCGGCAACGGCAGCGTCACCGCGATCGGCACAACCCGCCCGATCACCCCCGTGGCAGCAGGGGCAGTGCCCGGGGAAACAATCCCCCGGTCCACGGGTCGAATACGCCGCGTACTTGGCAACGTCCACGAATAACAGTCCGTTGACGAATTGCCGCGTCCCGTGGCGGCAGGCAGCGGTCTGTCCTTGAACCGCCGATGATTATGGATCATGGAAACCACTCGGTCAAAAAAACCTTGAGCGATCCGCAGCCCCCACCCTCTCGACACGTTGGTACGATGGGAGAAGCAGAGGACCGCATGAACGACTCCGGCCGAAAGCCTGTCGAAGACGATGCCACTGCCGGCCCCGGGGCCGGCAGTGGCATC
>JBAWVV010000297.1:0-5620 GCA_037147115.1 Planctomycetia bacterium
GGCATAGAAATCCCGACGGCGCACCGGTTGGCCATCGGAAACGACGTACAGGGGGCCGGGGCTGACATGATCGGCGACGGCCATCACGACCGCGGCCGCATCATCGACATGGATCAGATTCAGCCAGCTGTCCGGATCGGCTGCGAGTGCCGCACCGCTGCGGAGATCGTCGAGGCGCGGCAGGCGTCCGGGACCGTAGATCCCAGCCAGCCGCAGCGCGGTGCCGGGGCCGAGGCGGTGGCCCAACAGAAGGGCCTCAGCCTCGAGGAGGACGCGCCCCGCCTCGCGGTCGGGATGGGGGGGCGTTGCCTCGTCGACGACTTGGCCATCGACGCGCCCCCAGACGCCAGTGGAGCTGACGAGGATCACGCGGGGCCGACCGGGGAGCGCCGCGAGGAGGCGGCCGAGCCCCCCGACATGGACGTCGCTGTAGCCCTGCCCAGCCGTGCGATCGAAGCCGACCGACCAGACGACCGTGTCGACCTCCGGCAGCGGCGGGAGGGGGACGGCAGAGGCGACGTCGGCGATGATCGCCTCGACCCCGGCGGAGGCGAGCCTCGTCACTCGGGCAGGCGTCCGAACCACCCCCCAGACTTGCGACCCGCCCGCCAGCCAGCGCTCAGCGAGCCGTTCGCCGAGATAGCCACAGCCGACGATGAGACGGCGCCGAGGCGACGACGAAGCGGAGGCAGGGAGCGAGGTCATCCGTTGAGGGCTCCGGGGCGCGGCGGTGGCTCATGGGATTCATGGGGCTCATGGCGCGCCCCACCATCGCCTGGCCGTGGGGAGACGTGTGCCTCCATCCAGGCGGTAAGGATGATGTGGGCCGCGATCGAGTCGGCCCGCGCCTTCTTCTTCCCGCGCGAGAGACCGAGGCCGGCGAGCATCCCGGCCGCCTCGACCGAGGTGTAGCGCTCGTCCTGAAACGCCACCGGTCGGGCCGTCGTCTCGCCGAGCCAAACGGCGAACCGTTCGACCTCGACCGACATCTTGCTGTCGCTGCCATCGGCGTGGACGGGCAGGCCGACGACGAAGCCGACGATCGATTCCTCGGCGACGAAGCGCTTGAAGAAGGCTGCTTCGGCTTTCTCGTCGCCGGTCGGCTGCCGCATCGGCCAAGGGCTGGCGATGATCCGTTCGGCGTCGCAGATCGCGATCCCCATCCGCTTGCGGCCATAGTCGACGGCCGCGACGCGGCCGGAGGGGATCGGCACCGAAGTGGAGCGACGGTTGCCGTTCATCGTTCCCCGGCTGCTGCCGTGGGATCGGCGGCCGGCGCTGCGAAGCGCCCCCCCTTCAAGAACGACGCGGTCGCTTCCTGCACCGCCGGGTCACGCATCATGAACGCGTGACGGACCGGTAGAAGGAGGAAATCGTCCGACCCATCGAGGCGCGTTTCCTCGACGCGCACCACGGAATCGTCGTCCCCTTCGAGCATCGGGCTGTAGCCCGCGGCATCGCCGGTACCGCCGGCGATGATCCCGAACGGGCAGGGGGGAACGGCGAGATTCCGGGCGATCCGCGGCCAATCGAGGACGAGATCCCGGGCAGCGCCGGTCGAGAACTTCGACAGGAGCCACACCTGAGACACCTTCCGCGCCAAATCGGATCCCTGATTCGGTGCCCCGAGCATGACCATCTTTTCGATGCGGTCGAGATCGGCGGCCGGCGCGTCGGCCATCCACCTCCGAACGACGATATTTCCGAGGCTGTGGCCGACGAGGCTGATCCGGTCCGCCCCCTTGAGCCCCGCGATCACACTGCCAAAGGCGCGGGCGTGATCGTCGACGCCCGCCCGCGGGCTGGCGTAGCCGAAGGTCAGCACCGTGGCATTGTTGTGCTCGCGGAGATAAGCGGCCAGCGGGCGCATCGAACCGCGACCCTCCCCGAGACCGTGGAGGAGGATCACCGTCGGGCCTGCGACGGGGGGAATCTTGCCGGCGGCTGCGAGCGAATCAAACTTCTCCCGGCAGTCAGCGGCTGAGCCGGCAAGAACGACGCGATCGGCAGGATCAAGAACGCGCGCCGCGTCACTCCCCGGCCGCCGCTGGATCCGCCATTCGTGCCGCACCAGTTCGTCCGACCACTCCATCGCCTCGGCAGCGCGGCGCAGCCGCTCACTCCAGTGGTCGGCGGCGACCTCCGACTCGGCTTCGATGCCCGATTCGTCGGCCGGGGCACCGGCCGGTGCGGCAAGCACAAAAAACGCAGCGAGGATCACGGCCCGGGGGAGCGGCAGCCAGCGGCCATCCGCGGTTCGTCGGGCGTCTGCAGTCATCGCCAGCCCTCGCTTCGTGGCGGTCTTCGGGATTCTGCCCACCGGGGCACCGCACTCACAGAAACTCACTCCAGCCCCGCTTCTCGAGTTCTGCCACGACGCGGCGGACCGCCTCCTCGTGCGACCGAGCGGCAACGAGCGTGGCATCGGGAGTATGCACCACCAGCATATCCGCCAGGCCCATCGTGACGACCAGATGATCCTCGCCGGACCGCACGATCGTGCGCACCGTCTCGATGCCAAGATGTTTGCCGATGACGGTGTTGCCGTCAGGGTCTCCCCCACGCTGGCGGGCGACAGCCGACCAGCCGCCGAGGTCGTCCCAGGTGAAGGGGGCTTCGATCACCGCCACATCCCCGGCATGCTCGAGGACCGCGTAGTCGATTGAGATCCCCTTGATGGCGGCGAACTCCGCGGCGAAGACGCGCTCACGGTCGGGGCCATCCCACGCCGCGGCGATCCGCTCGAGGTGGGCGAGGCATTCCGGTTGCTGGCGGCGGAGGGCCTCGATGATCGTCGACGCTCTCCAGACGAAGATGCCAGCGTTCCACAGATAGTTGCCCGCTGCGAGGTATTCGCGGGCCACGGAGGCTGGCGGCTTCTCCTTGAATCGCGCCACGCGATGGACTGGGGCGCTGGCCTGTTCCCCGCCGTCCCGGATGGGGGGGGACGGGATTGCGTCCCCTTCCTGGATGTAGCCGAAACCCTCGGCCGGGTAGGTCGGGCGGATGCCGAAGGTGACGAGCCTCCCGGGCGAATCGAGGACGAGGGCTTCGGCCTGGCGGATCGCGGCGCGGAACGCCGCCGCGGGGGCGATGCAGTGATCGGAGGGCATCACCGCCATGATCGCTTCGGGGTCGTGGCGGGCGACGAGGAGCGCGGCCAAGCCGATGCAGGGGGCGGTGTCGCGTTTGCACGGCTCCCCCACGAGCCCCACCTCGGGGACCGCCGGGAGCTGTTGGCGGACGGCTGGAAGGAGGCGCGCCGAGGTGACGATCATCAGCCGGTCCGGCGGCACAAGCCCGTCGAGCCTGGCGACGGTGTCCTCGAGGAGCGTCGTCGTCCCGGCCAGGGGGAGGAGTTGCTTCGGAAGGGCGGCACGGCTGGCAGGCCAGAATCGAGTGCCGGATCCTCCGGCCATGACGATCGCGTGAAGCATCGTGGGTTCCTGTCGGGCGAAAGGGCGGAGCGATTCTCCTCCCCAGGAGGGAATGTCGCCGGAAACCCATGGGGCGGGCAACAGGGGTTTTGCTGGCGAACGGTCAGCCACCCCCTCCGACGACCGTCGGACGCTCGATTCGCGAGCCTGGAGGGAGGACGGCGGCGAGGTCGGCCTCGTCGAGGATCCACGGCGCTAGTTCCACCCCGACCCCGGCGGGCACCACCACGCCGGCCCGGTGGAGAAGCCGGCGGGCGTGGGCATCGAGCGCGGCCTGGACGTGCGCGAGGGTGTCGGCGGCGGCCCCGGGGGGGTTCTTGAGCGGGGAGAACCCCTCGGCGGGATCGATCTCTACCAGGCAGACACGCCGCGCCAGTGGCATGAGATCGAAGATGAATCTCTCGAACTTCACGGCGTTGGGCGTCCGCGGATTCACCCGCGCTCCGGAAGCGTCGAGGAATGGCACCGCCTTGTGGGCGACATGGAGGGGAAGCGGGTCCGGGGCGGCCGCGGCCCGGCGGAGGAAGTCGAGGGCGAAGGCGTGAACGGCGATGCTCCCGGCGTGGAACCGGAGACGGTCCCCGGGGCCGCGCTCGGCGGCGAGCGCCGCCGGGAGATCGCTGTACTCAACGACGAACGTGCGCTGGCCGTCGCTGGCCACAATCCCGACGCGCTCCCCAGGCTCGCGCTTGTGCACCACCTGGGTAGAAAATTCGGCATCGCGGAGGAGGTGATGGCCGAGGAACTCGGGGTGGAGCGGCATCGAGAGCGGATTGTCGACCTGAAATGTCGTCACGTGCCGGCAGCCGCGGTCGGCGAACCACTCGAGGCCGCCGGCGGCCACGAGGGCCGGCAGCATCCCGCCATGGCCATCGGGCGCCATGGCGATGTGGTCGGGGGCATCGAGGAGGAGGTTGCCATCGACATCGTCGACGGCCGGCAGATCGCGCTGCCGGAAGACGAGAACATGATCGGGGTCGAGGCCGCCGTGGTTGTGGTCGGCCAGCCACGCCCGCGTGTCGGCGTCGGTCGCGGAGCTCGTCATGATCGCCAGCGGGAGCGGACGTCCGTACCGCCGCGCAATGCCGCGGAGCCTCCCGAGGAGGAGATCGAAGAGCGTCGCCCCGGAGAGCACGCCAACGCTCACGACCCCCTTCGGGCCGTTGCATCCCAGCCGCGAACCCTGTCCACCGGCCACGAGCACGGCGCCGAAATGCCCCGCCTCCAGTCCCGCCCGCCCGGCCGCCGCGGCCCGATTGGCGTCGTTACCGCCGAGGTGATGGCAGGGGGGCGTGGTGGCGCGGGCGAGATCGGCCGCCAAGCCTGCGGCCGCGCCGGCCACGATCTCCGGCCCCGACGAGCGGCTGAGGCGTCGGAGCTCGCCGAGCATGTCCCAATCGATCGCCGCGAGTTGCCCCGCGAGCCGATCCCGCGCACTCGCTTCGAGGGTGTCCCAGAACCGGAGGAGATGATCCTGATCGGCCCGGGCGATCGATTCCCGCAGGGCTGTCGGGAGGGAAGGGAAGGGCATGACGGGCTCCATTCAAGTGCGGCCCCGCACCCACGCCCAGAGGAGGAAAGCGATGAGCGGAAAGCCGATGAAGATCACACCGTAGGTGAAGAGGGTTGTCCAGAGATGCTTGGGCCAGCGGGCCATGGTGGTTGGTTACCGGAGTGGGGAGGGGGGCGAATCGTCGATCGCCGGGAGCGGGGCCCGGGCGACGACATCGATCGGGATCAGAATCGTCTCATCGGCCGGTTCATCGAGACGGCATTCGACTCTCACTCCCCAGGGGAGGACCTCGGCAGCAGTGATCGTCGCCTCGACCTCTTCGCACGCGGTCCCCACCTCCACCTGGGGGAGTTGGTGAAACGGCGGGCAGAAGCCGACATGCCCCGTGACGAGGCGCGAGCCGGCGACGACGGCGAGATGGAGGGTGCCGCGGAGGCACTCCATCCGCTCATCGGGGAGAAGATAGCGCTCGAAACGCTGCTGGATGACGGCCGCCGGCGGGGCGGGCGCATCTGGCGCCACGTGACTTGCGTCAGGAAGCGCGGGCTCGGCGACTGAGGGTGTGGCTGGGGGGCTCGGCTCGGTGGCCGGCCGGCGACGAACCCGATCGGTTCTCCGGCGACGCCGCTGAGAAGGCGGAAAAGGCTCCCGTTCCCCGCGGTGCCGGCGC
>JBAWVV010000298.1:0-5609 GCA_037147115.1 Planctomycetia bacterium
GGCCCCAAGGGGGATGTCGGACCGGCTGGGCCGACGACCGGTCTGCGGACCTCCGGGGCCCGTGATGTCACCGCCGCGATGCGGCTTCCGAGTGGCGGCGGACTCGACCGCGCCGTGCTGAAACGCGTCGGGGACACCGTCGAACTGGCGCTTGTCGGACTGCGTGGCAGCCGCCCGCTGAAGGGGCTCGTCGGCAAGATTCCCGCTGGCTTCCGCCCGTCGCTCCCCCAGAGCCTCGTGACCGCCGACGAGGGATTCCGTCAGGTGCGAGTCAGTGTCGATGCCGGGAATGCCGGCGTCTCCGTCACTCAGCCGGCCGGGGCCGGTGGCCTCAGCAAGGTCGCGACGTCGCTCGTCTGGCTGACCAACGACGCCTGGCCGACGACACTCCCCGGAAAGCCCTGGAACCGCTGATCCCGTTCTCGGCTTGGTAGGATCGGGAGCCTCGAGGTGCGAGACGCTCCTGGATCTCCCATGGCCGAGCCCGATTCCCCACCACCGCCGACGCCGGAGCTTCCGGAGCTCCACTCGCTTGTCGTGGGGCGGGACGCGATGGCGTGCCGGTTCGAGGTGGTGTTCAACGCCGGCGAGGTGCCCGATGCGACCGAGCTCGGCCTGGCGGCGCTCGATCTCGTCGACGCGATCGAGGACCGGATCACCGTCTACCGCGACTCGAGCGAACTCACCCGTCTCAACGCCACCGCCCCACAGGAGTGGCAGCCGGTCGCGGCGGACATCGTGGCCCTTCTCGTTCAAGCCCGCTCGCTCCATGCGCGGACGGCCGGTGGCTTTGATCCGGCCGCCGGGAGCCTTGTCCGTGCCTGGGGCTTCCTCCGGCGCCAGGGGCGCACCCCCGATGCCCCGACGCTCGCCGCCGCTCGAGCGGCGGCGGGGATGGAGCATGTCGAGATCGACGAGGTCGCCAGGCGGGTGCGCTTCACGCGCCCCGGCCTCGAGCTCAACCTCGGGGCGATCGGCAAAGGGTGGGCGCTCGATGCGGAGATCGAGATGCTCATTGCCGCCGGGGTGGCGAGCGTGCTCGTCCATGGCGGCTCGAGCAGTGTCCGCGCCATCGGGCTCCAGGGGCCGGCCCTTCCCGGACGGCGCGGGTGGCGCGTCGGCATCCGCCATCCGCTCCGGCCGGGGCGGCGGCTGGCCACCGTGACGCTCGTCGACGCGGCCCTGGGAACGAGCGGCTCGGGGACCCAATTCTTCGTCGACCGCGGGCGCCGGCTCGGGCACATCCTCGACCCACGCAGCGGGCTTCCGGCGGAAGGGGTGCTGTCGTCGACGGTGATCGCGCCGCGCGCGGCCGATGCCGATGCCCTCTCGACGGCGCTCTATGTTCTCGGACCGGCGGGTCTCGAGCGGATCGCGCCGGCCGGTGGCGACTGCGCTGCGGTGCTCGTTGTCCCCGCCCGCAATCCGGCCAATGTCCGCATCCTCACGGCGAACCTCGACCCCCAACTCGTCGAGTGGGATCCGGGGGAGGGGCTGGAGGTGGTGCGCGTGGTGTGAGCGGTGCCCACGGCGCGTCAGGTCGCTCTGGCGACGCCCCCGCCAGGCCGGCCAGGCAGGCTGCCACCCAGCCCCCGGGGGGTGGACGCCGGCGGCGGACCATACGGGTTGAGAAGGAGGGTGTTGAATGGTCCGGGGTGGAGACCGGGCCTTGGCAGAATTGCCCTCGCGCGCCAAGGGCAATCGGGGCAGCATGGGCGGTGCCGGCCCGTTTTCGGAGCCGGCGGAGGGTGGAAGTCCCCTGCCCCGGCGGTCTTCCTGGGGTACACTGATGGAGCGTTCTACGACACGGGCCGACTCCCTGGACACCCGACCGAACTGAACATGATCGAGTGGTTCGAGCAGGGGTCGTACCTCGGCATCGTGATCTTCCTAACACTCACGGGGATCGGGCTCCCGGTGCCGGAGGAGGTGCCGATCATCGCTGCCGGCGTCGCCAGCAAGGCGGGGGCGCTGCAGTGGTATTACGCCCTCCCTGCCTGCCTCCTCGGCGCGGTGCTCGGCGACAGCCTGATGTACGCCGTGGGAAGATTTTTTGGCGCCAAGATCCTCCGCGACCATCCGTGGTGGTCGGGGTTTCTCACCCCCGAACGCGAGAAGACGATCGAGGATCTCATCAACCGGCACGGAATCAAGGCGTTCTTTGTCGCCCGGTTCCTCGTCGGCCTGCGCAGCCCCTTCTACCTCACCGCCGGCATGCTCAAGGTGAAGTACCGCTGGTTCCTCCTCGCCGATCTCCTCTGCGCGTCGGTGGTCATCGGCGGATTCTTCGGGCTGGCCTATTCCTTCGGCGACAGCATCAGCGGCCTGATCCGCTCGGCCGAACGGGGGCTGACGCTGGCGGCGATCTCGCTCGCCTTCCTGGCGGTGGTGGCGTTCTTCTGGTTCCGGAAGCGGCGGATGCAGATGCTCGACCGCGACCCCGAGGCGCTGTTTGAAAACAAGGAGCTGATCTTCGGTCCCGCCGCCGACCGGATCGTCGATGCCGTCGGGATCGGCGACAGCCACACCACGCATGGCGAACCCTCCCCCGGCGACCGCCCCGGCGGCCGCGACTGACGGCGGGAGTGGTCGTGCCGATTCTGCCGGCTCAGGCTGGGAAAATGTCCCTTTTCGGCAAGCTTGTCGACCTCGGGCGACTTTGACGTCGCCAAACGGCGACCTAGGTACCTGTGGAGCTTTTTTCGTCCACGGGATTCACCATGCGCGCCGACCTCGTTCCCGCACCGCTCAGCCTTCCCTCCCCGCTCCCGACGCCCGGGGGGAACAGCCGGGCGACACGCGGGGTGGAGCGGAGTGGGGCGCGCGGCCGGGTGGTCGTCATCGATGCCGATCGCCGGGCCGCATCGGGAACCGCGGCCTGGCTCTGTACGCAGGGATGGCACGCCAGCGCTGCTGGGAGCGCTGACGAGGCCCGCCGCCTCGTCTCGCGCGGCCGGTGTGATGCGTGGGTCGTCGTTGGCCAGGCGGCCACGCGGGGCGCCGAGGCGGTCCGCCAGCAACTCCCCTCCCGGCACGCGCTGGCCAGGCTCGTCGCCGTGCTCCCTTTCCAGGCCGATCCATCCGGGTGGGACATCACGATCGGCTTTCCGGCTGCCGATGACCGGCTGCTGGAGGCGCTCACGAAGGCCTGCCCGATCCCGTCTCCTGACGTCGAGCCGGGCCTGGCTTCGCCCGCGGATCGGGTCGCGATCCTCGGAAGCGACCCGGCGATCCGCCGGGTGCTCGACATCGCCCGTCGCGTTGCCGACACCGGGGTCACGATCCTCCTCACCGGCGAGAGCGGCACGGGGAAATCGCTCCTCGCCCGGGAAATCCACGCCATCAGCGGCCGCCGCAGCGGGCGCTTCGTCGAGGTCGCCTGCGGCAGCCTGTCGGAATCGCTCCTCGAGAGCGAGCTGTTTGGCCATGTCGCCGGCGCGTTCACGGGGGCCACGGTCGACCGCGAAGGGCGTTTCGCCCAGGCCGATGGGGGAACGATCTTCCTCGACGAGATCGCCACCGCCACGCCGGGCCTCCAGGTGAAGCTCCTCCGCGTCCTCCAGAACCTCGAGTTCGAGCCAGTGGGGGGGGGATCGACGCGCAAGGTCGATGCCCGCCTCGTCCTTGCCACTCACGAGGATCTCGCGGCGCTGGTCGCCGCCGGCCGGTTCCGCGCCGATCTGTTCTGGCGGATCAATGTCGTCACGATCGAGATGCCGGCGCTCCGTGACCGGCGCTCCGATATCCCCCTCCTCGCCAGCCACTTTCTGACCCGCGCCGTGGCCCGGGCGGGGAGAACGGTCGACGGCTTCACCCCGGGGGCGCTGGCGGCACTGCAGGCCCACGACTGGCCCGGCAACGTCCGCGAGCTCGAGCACGCTGTCGAACGCGGTGTCTATCTCGGCACAACCAGCAGCGTCGAGGTCGGCGATCTTCCCCCGGCGGTGATGGCGGCCGGCGCAGTCCGGGGCGAGCCGCTTGGCGCGGGGGCGCTGCGAGAGTCGCTCGCGGTGCCGGAGCGGCAGATGATCCTCGAGGCGCTCCAGCGCCACGCCTGGCGGCGCGACGCGGCAGCCCGGGCCCTCGGCATCAACCGGACGACGCTTTACAAGAAGGCGAAGCGCCTCGGACTCGATCTCTCGGCGCTCCCCGCGGGGGGCTAATCGCGGCGCGGCCGTGGCACCGTCATCCGAACAGCTCCCGCACCGGTTCGCCGCCATCGACGAGGCGCACCGGGCGCCCCGACGGGGCGACCGTCTCTACCGACGGGTCGATCCCGAGCGCGTGGCAGAAGGTGGAGAACAGATCGGGCACCGTCACCGGGCGCTCGAGGATGTCGACGCCGCGCGAGTCGGTGGCCCCCACGACCCGCCCGCCGCGGACGCCGCCGCCGCCAAGGACGGCATTGAAACTCCTCGGGAAATGATCGCGCCCGCCGCGCGGATTCACTTGTGGCGTCCGGCCGAACTCCCCCATCCAGATCACGAGCGTGTCGTCGAGGAGCCCGCGGTCGCCGAGGTCGCGCACGAGGGCCGCGAACGGTCGGTCGACGCGCCCAGCGAGGCGGGCCGTTTGGTCGGCGTTGTCGGCGTGCGTGTCCCAGCCGTCGCACACCA
Organism: Planctomycetia bacterium; assembly: GCA_037147115.1. Lineage (GTDB taxonomy): Bacteria > Planctomycetota > Planctomycetia > Pirellulales > UBA1268 > QWOP01. Next base: position 4,617 of record JBAWVV010000298.1, read on the forward strand.
CCTCGACGAAGCTCACGCCATGCTCGATGAGGCGGCGCGCAAGGAGGCAGCCGGAGGCGAAATCCCCCTCCCCGTACAGCGCCCGCGCGGCGTCGGTCTCGCCGTCGAGATCGAAGGCCTCCATCGCCGGGCTGTGGATCAACCGGCTGGCCCGCTCCCGCAGCGCGCGGTGATCGGCCGCCTCCTGCGGCAGCCGATCGGCGAATCCCCCCTCCAGACGCGCTGTCAGATCGAGCCGACGCTCGTGGCGCGCCGCGGGCACCAGCGCCGTCGTGTTGGCCGGTGGCTGGTCCGGATCGCGGATCTCCAACGGCTCCCACGCCATCCCCAGGATCCCGGCGCCGGAGTCGGCGCGGCCGCGGGCACCGATCCGGACGACCGGCGGCAGATCGGCGTTGGAGTCGGGCGGGGCGACGGTGGCGAGTTGACTGGCGACGATCGACCCGAGCGTCGGGTGGCGGACGCCGGGGATCGGCAGGTAGCCAGTGTGGAGGAGGTGGGTGGCGCGGGGATGGCTCCCCTCCTTGCTCGTCATCGAGCGGATCACCGCCAACCGGTCGGCCACCGCCGCCGCCTCGGGCCAGTGTTCGGCGAAGTGGATCCCGGGGACGGCCGTAGCGATGGCCGCCGTGCCGCCGCCGTTGGAGTGTTCCGGGAGTGGGCTGAAGGTCTCAAACTGCGACGGCCCCCCCTGCATCCAGAGAAGGATACAGGCCTTGTGGCGGGCCCGCAGCCCGTCGGCGTGGGCCGCGGCGAACGGTCCCCATCCAGACCCGGGGAGGAAGCCGCCGCCGGCCCCCCATCCCACGGCGCCCAGTCCGAGGGCGCGGAGCAGCGAACGACGATTTGGGCACGATGAAGACATGCCGACCTCCGATCACGGACGGTGGAGAAACTCGACCGAATTGATGAGCGCCCAGAAGACATCCTCGAACCCTTCCTCGCGGTCGCCGACGCTGTTGACATGCGTCAGGCACGTGGCCAGTTCGTCGG
>JBAWVV010000299.1:0-5598 GCA_037147115.1 Planctomycetia bacterium
GGCCCCTGCCGATCGCAGTGCCCCCGGCGCGGCAACGATCGGCGACCTCCGCAAGGCGCTGGCGGCGGCGACCGACGAGAATGGCCGAGTGTTGGCAGTCGACGCGCTCGCCGACCTCGGGCCCAACGCCCTCCCGGCTCTCGACGATCTCGTCAACGCGCTCGGGGATGACAACATCCGCCTCCGCTGGCACGCGGCCCGCGCCATCGGCCGCATCGGCGAGGATGCTTTTCCAGTTCTTCCCAAGCTCGTCGGGCTTTTGAAGGATGCCGACCCGATCGTCGTCACCCAGGCTGCCGCCGCGATCCGCGAGATCCGGGCCGACGAAGGAAATGCCCCTCTCGCCGACGACCATGCCCAGGCCTACGCCGAAGCGGTCGATGCCCTCGCCGCCACGCTCGTCCATGCCGATCCCCGGGTTCGTCGGGGGAGCCTCAAGACGATCGCGGCCCTCCGCCCGGAGCCGGTCAAACTGGCCAATCTCCTCAATGAAAAACTCTCCGATGCCGATCCCTCGGTCGTCATGCCGGCGATGGAATCGCTCGCCGATCTCGGCGCCGACGCCGTGCCGATGCTCGTGGAATCGCTGAAAAATCCGAAGTCTCGCTATTGGGCGACGGTGGCGCTGACGGAGATCGGACCGGCCGCCGCTCCGGCTGCCGGTGCGCTCACCGCCGCGGCCCTCAACGGCGAGCCGGAGGAGCGGATGCAGGCGATGCTGGCGCTGGCCGCGATCGGCGAATCGGCAGCCGAAGCCGCCGATGAGCTCTCCGCCGCTCTCGACTCCCCCGACACCGCCGTGAGGTCATCGGCGGCCTACGCCCTCGGGCGGATGCGGGTCGCCTCGGCCGACGCCGCGCTCGAGAAGGCCTCGGCTGACGGCGATCCGTTCCTCGCCGGGGTCGCCTCGTGGGCCCGCGCTCGGATCCACCCCGAAGACAAGACTCTTGTCTCGGCAGCGCTGGCCACCCTCTCCACCGCCCTCGGCTCCGATCGTGCCAACACGCGGATCGTGGCGATGTCAGCGCTCTCCGATCTCGCCGGCAGCCTCGACGACGCCGATGAGGCCGCCCTCGCGGACCGGTTCGTCGGGCTCCTCGAGGATGACAACCCAGCGGTCCGTAACGCGGCGGCCATGGCGATTGTGCGCTTCGGGCCGACGGCCATCACCGCGCTGGAAAAGGTTCTCGACAAGCCTGCCCTACGGACGATCGCGATGGAGCTCCTCGCTGCTGCTGGCTCCAATGCCAAGCCGGCGGTCGACGATCTCGTCGCGGCGCTTTCTGACGCCGATCCAGCCACGCGTGGCGAGGCTACCGTCGCCCTGGCGGCCATCGGCCCCGATGCGGCCGAGGCTGTCCCGGCCCTGACCAAGCTCCTCGGCGGCGACGAGAAGGAAGCCGCCCTGCGGTATGCCGCCGCCTACGCCCTCGGCCGGATCGGCCCGGCTGCGGCCCCGGTCGCGGAGACGCTCCGCGGGCTTTCGAAGTCGGAGGATGAACTGATGGCCTCCGTCGCCGTCTGGGCACTGCTGAAGATCGAGCCGGAAAACAAGGCCCAGGTGGCCGCCGCCGTGCCGGTCCTCCGCAAGGCCCTCCGTGGCGAGCGTGATCTGGCCCGCCTCGAGGCAGCGACGGCGCTGGGCGAGCTGGGCGGGGCGGCCGCGAGTGCCATCCCGATCCTCGAGCTCGTCAGCGAAGATGATCCGCTCGTCGCGGTCCGCCGAGCCGCCGCCGCCGCACTGGGGAAGATCAAGGCTGCCGGAAACTGAAATCCCGGGGGGCTCGGACGGCGCCAGGCCGTTGGAGCGCTCCGCTTCGGAGGAGCACCCGAATCTCCACTAAAGGGGGCTTTTGGGGGGATTGGGCATGGCAAGGTCTGCGGTTCTCTCGACCCCGGCTCCAGCGGTCTGCACCACCGACCGATAGAGAGATTGGCCTGATGTTCCGGGCCTTCTCCCCGCATATCGGTGTGGTGCCATGGCTCTCCCTGGGTGGTTCGGCTCGCTGTGGTTAACCCGCTTCTCCCGCCCGGCAGGGGAGAGGCCGATCTGGCAACATCTCCTCCGCACGCCGCCGAAGCGGATCCTCGAGATCGGGCTGGGGACGCTCGCCCGGACCGAACGGATGCTGTCGCTGGTGGGGGCGGCCAAGGCCAGCACACCGACCCAGTATGTGGGCATCGACCGCTTTGAGAGCCGGACTCCCGCCGACCCGCCCGGCGTGACCCTCAAGCAGGCCCATCAGCGTCTTACGTCGCTTGCGAAGGTCCAACTCGTGCCCGGCAACGCCGACTCCGCCCTCGCCCGGGTGAGCAATCATCTCGGCGTCTTCGATCTCGTCCTTGTGTCGGCCGACGATGACCCGAAGCATCTCGAGCGGAGTTGGTTCTTCGTCCAACGGCTCGTCCGGCCGACCTCCACGATCCTCGTCGAACCCTCCCGTGGCCAGTCCTGGGAGCCCCTCCACGCGGCGGGGCTGGACGCTTTGGCGTCGCGGACGGTGCAGCGCCGCGCGGCCTGAACGGCGGATTGTTCCTCCCACTGAGCGGCTGGACGGCACCACCCCGTGGCCCTGCCCGTCACCGGCGGCTACATTGCGGGTGCGGGCGCCCGGCTCCCGGTCCATCGGGGCCGACGGAGCGCCCACCAGCCCCGCCATCGACCCCTCCATGCCCGCTCCGCGCACGCTTCTCGACAAGATCTGGGACGACCATCTCGTCTGCAGCCCTGACGGCGAACAACCGCTGATCTACATCGACCGGCACCTCGTTCACGAGGTCACCAGCGCCCAAGCCTTCGAGGGGCTGCGGGTCGCCGGCCGGCGCGTGCGGCGCCCCGAGGCGACGTTCGCAACGCCCGATCACAACATCCCCACCACCGATCGCAGCCTCCCGATCGCCGACCCGATCTCGAAGCAACAGATCGACACGCTCCGGGCAAATTGCCGGGAGTTCGGGATTCGCCTGTTCGACCTTGGCGACGCCGACCAGGGGATCGTCCATGTCATCGGCCCCGAACTGGGAATCACGCAACCGGGGATGACGATCGTCTGCGGTGACAGCCACACCGCCACCCACGGTGCCCTCGGAGCGCTGGCGTTCGGGATCGGCACGAGCGAGGTCGAGCATGTCCTCGCCGCCCAGACGCTCCGGCAGTCGAAGCCGAAGTCGTTCGAGGTCCGCGTCGAAGGGGAGCTCTATCCCGGCGTGACCGCCAAGGACCTCGTCCTCTACATCATCGGCCGCCTCACGACCGAAGGGGGTGCCGGCTACGTCATCGAATACACCGGCCCCTGCATCCGCCGCCTCGGGATGGAGGAGCGGATGACGGTCTGCAACATGTCGATCGAGGCCGGTGCCAGGGCCGGCATGATCGCCCCCGACCAGATCACCTTCGACTACTTGCGGGGCCGCGACCTCGTCCCAAAGGATTTCGACCGGGCCGTGGCCCGCTGGGAAACCCTCCCCAGCGATGCCGGCGCCCGCTACGACCGCAGCGAGACGTTCTCCGGCGGCGATGTCGTTCCGCAGGTGACCTGGGGAACGAACCCCGCGCAGGTTGTTGGCGTCGACGCCACCGTCCCCGATCCGGCCTCGATGACCGATCCGAGCGACCGTTCCAGCGCCGCTCGAGCGCTTGAGTACATGGGACTCCAAGCAGGGACGCCGATCGCGGCGATCCCGATCGACCGCGTGTTCATCGGCTCGTGCACCAACAGCCGGATCGAGGATCTGCGGGCGGCGGCCGGAGTCGTCCGCGGCCATCAGGTGGCGTCGCGGGTCAGGGCGATGGTCGTTCCCGGGAGCGGCCGCGTAAAGCGCCAGGCCGAGGCGGAGGGGCTCGACCGGGTGTTCACCGCCGCTGGCTTCGAGTGGCGCGAGGCGGGCTGCAGCATGTGTCTGGGGATGAACCCCGACACGCTTTCGCCCGGCGAGCGCTGCGCCTCGACAAGCAACCGCAACTTCGAGGGGCGTCAGGGGAAGGGAGGCCGCACCCACCTCGTCTCCCCGGCGATGGCCGCGGCCGCCGCCGTGACTGGGCACTTCACCGACATCCGCCAGTGGCGCTATCACTGATCGGTGACTGCGTCTCCTGCCTCCATCCCTATCCCCTCGCGACCGATCTCCCCACCGCCCCCGACGGAGTCTTCCCCCGTGCAGCCGTTCACGACCCTCACCGGGAACGTCGCCCCGCTCGACCGTGCCAACGTCGACACCGACCAGATCATCCCCAAGCAGTTCCTCAAGCGGATCGAGCGGACCGGTTTCGGGCAATTCCTCTTCTTCGACTGGCGGTTCCTGCCGGACGGATCGCCAGACCCAGCCTTCGAGCTCAACCAGCCGATCCGTCAGGGGGCAAGCATCCTTCTGGCCCGCCGCAACTTCGGCTGTGGCTCCAGCCGAGAACACGCCCCATGGGCCCTCGCCGACTACGGCTTCCGCTCGGTGATCGCCCCGACCTTCGCCGACATCTTCTTCAACAACTGCTTTCAGAACGGCATGGTCCCGGTGAAACTCGACGAGTCTGACGTCGAGGAACTCTTCCGCCGCGCTGCCGCCGCGGAGGCCGCGGGTCAGGCCTACCGGCTGACGGTCGACCTGCAGACCTGCCTCGTCCACGACGACGGCGGGTTCTCGCGGTCGTTCACGGTCGATCCCTTCCGCCGGCACTGCCTCCTCGAGGGGCTCGACAACATCGCCCTCTCCCTCAAGCACGTCGATCAGATCACCGCCTGGGAGAACGCCCACGGCCTAGCCCCTCTCCAGGGCAACGCGACATGACCAACTCGATCGCGGCGCTCCTTCTGGCGGCGTGTCTGGGGAGCGCCACCGGTGCCTGGGGGCAAGCGATCGCGGCCAGCCCGCCGTTGGCTGCCGAGAATGGCGGGATGGAAGGGACGATCGTCGTCAACGATCTCGCCGGGCCCGTCGGCCTCGCGGTTTCCCCCACCGGTCAGACGCTCTTTGTTCTGCGGCTCCGAGACCGCGACGTGCTCGGCGTCGATCTCCAGGATCCGACCAAACGGTGGACCGCCGTCCCCGCCGCGCCGGAGGTCGAGCCGAGAGCCTTGGGGATCATCGATTCGAGCACGCTCGCCCTCCTCGTCAGCGAGCAAGAAACCTGGTCGATCCGGGTCCACCGCCTCCCCGCACCGGGAACCCCCGCAGCGGCGGATCCGGTCCAGACGGTCAAACTCGGCGCGGCGACCGAAGCCGGCGAGAACTCCCCGGCGATCCTCGTCAGTCCGTCTCGCGACTGGCTGGCCGTCACCGGCCTGCCGGGAGCGTTGCCCAAGATCGTCCGCCTGACCATCACCGGAGCGAGGCTGGGAACCCCATCGGAACGCCGCTGCCCCGCGCTTGCCGACAGGCCGTCGGCGGTGACCGTCGGTAGCGGCGGAGAGTGGGGGCTGTTCCTGCCTCCCTCCCCCGCTGCGGCTGGCCGGGGCACGCTCCTCGCCTGGGTCTCCCCGAGCGGAGCCCAGCGATTGCTCCAACTCGACTCCGGCCTGGAGCGGGTCACGGCCGCGGCGTGCTGCCGTGAGACCGGCCTGCTGTGGGCTTTGGCCGGGGGGGGCGCCTCCGGCGAAGGGGCGG
>JBAWVV010000300.1:0-5547 GCA_037147115.1 Planctomycetia bacterium
CGACGGATGTCGGGAATCTCTCGCCGCCATGCCTCTGCCGAAGCGGCCTGCGGCGCTTGCGCCCGATCGGCATCCTGGGCCGTCGCCGGCAACGCCATCAGCAGAGCCAGGATCCACAGCCAACCGCGCCAGTTCATGTTCGATGCTCCTCGGGGGAATGGGGGCTGTAGCTTCCAGGGCGGTGGCTTCGGAGGCTGGAAACCCTCGGTCGCCCGACCCCCGGACGCTCGGAATCCCCCCTCGATCTGGTAGCCTACCGGATCGCAAGCTCTTCTTTTCCAGCCTCACCGTCGGAGCCTCGACCCATGTCCGCCGACACGCCTTCCCTCTCGCGCCGCCACCTCCTTGCTGCCGCTCCGGCTGCGGTCCTCGTCGCGATTGCCGCCCGGGGTGCCACCCCGGCCCGCGCCGCCGATGCGGCGCCGGTCGATACGCTCATCGAGCCCCCGGCCGGTAAGTCGATCCTCCTCTCCTGCAAGCTCGGGATGATCGCCGGGGAGTCGGGCGGAAAGGCGCTCTCCCTGGTCGAGCGATTGAAGATGGCGGCCGATGCCGGCTTCGACGGCGTCGATCTCGACCAGGCTGGCGGAATCACGACGAGCCAGGCCCGGGCCGCGGTCCGCGAAAGCGGTGTCTTTGTCCATAACGCCATCAACCACGAGCACTGGGGGAAGCGCCTCACGAGCCCGAATCCCGACGACCGGGCCACCGCGGTCGCGAACCTCGAGCACTGTCTGCGCGTCTCCCATGCCGCTGGTGGCAGCGGCGTGCTGATCGTCGTTGGCCAGGGGGGGGACGGCCCCGAGGCGGAGATCGAGGAACGCTGCCGCACGGAAATGAAAAAAGTGCTGCCGCTGGCAGCGTCGCTCGGCCAGCCGATCCTGATCGAGAACGTCTGGAACCGGATGATGTACGACCACGACGCGCCTCCGGAGCAGGGGCCGGAGCGGTTCATCACCTTCGTCGACAGCTTCAAGAGCCCGTGGGTGGGGATGTACTACGACATCGGCAACCACTGGAAGTATGGCCAGCCGAAGGATTGGATCCATGCGTTCGGCCACCGCTGCGTGAAGCTCGACATCAAGGGCTTCAGCCGGAAGAAGAATGCCTTCGTCGACATCGTCAGTGCCGACGACGACGTGCCGTGGGGCGAGGTGCGCGAAGCGCTTGCCGACATCGGCTTCTCGGGCTGGGCGACGGCCGAAGTCGGCGGCGGCGAGGTGCCCCGCCTCACCGAGGTCCGCAAGCAGATGGAGCAGGCGCTCTACGGCTGACGATCCCGCGGCGGGAGCGTGTTCACGTACAGTTTCACGTTGTGGGTGGCGCGGCCGACGGCGACGATGTCGGGATTGCCGTCGCCGGTGAGGTCGGCGGCGACAAGATCTTCGACCGTCACGCCGCCGGCATCGATGACGTCGCGGGTCCAGCGGGAGCCGTCGGCGTTGGCGCGGTAGACAGCGAGCGTCGGCCCGTGCCCCTCGACGGCCGACTGGTCGCTCGATCCAAACACGATCTCGTCGCCACCGTCGCCGTCGAGATCGACCGTACCGAGGGCATGACCGCGGGCATAGCCCTCGTCGATCACCGTCCGCCGCCACGGAGCCGAAGGCCCTTCGGACGACGGATGGTAGACGGCCACCGCCGTGCCATGCATCGGCTCGACGGTGACGAGGAACTCCCGGCCGTTGGCGAGTGCTCCGAGCTTGATTTCGCCTGCGCCGCTCAAGTCAGGCGTGCTACCGGCGATCCCCGCGGCGAGCGTCGCCTTCGCGATGCCGCTCGCGCGATGGCGGATCAGATGAACCCCCTCGCGGCTGGCGGTGAGCGTGTCGATCTGGCCATCGGCGTCGACGTCGGCCTGGGCGTGGTTGTGCATCCGATTGAGCGTGCCGTCGAGGATCGTCGTTCCCCATCGGTTCTTGGCCGGATCGGCCGGAATCGAAAACGCCGTCAGAGCCACTCCCGGCTTCCCCTCGGGTGCCGCCAGGGGGGAAACGACAAGCTGGGAGTGGCCGGTGTTGAGAACATCGGCCCAGCGCATCCGGTGGATGGAGTGGAGCGGCCCGAGATCCAAAACCTTCCACGGCTCGTCAAGCGTCGCCCCGCGGCGGAGCCAATGGACGCTGCCGGTCTTCGGCCAGGAGGCCCCGAGGGCGAAATCGACCCTCCCGTCGCCGTCGATGTCGTGCGGCGCGATGCAGACGTTGTCGCGCGGCGTCTGATCGCGGATGACGGTGTGCTTCTTCCATTCGCCTGCCGTCTCGGCCGGATTGCCATACCAGAGGACGGCGTTTTCGGTGACGACGACGATGTCCTGCCGGGCATCGCCGTCGACATCCGCAAGCGTCACGGCGTAACACACCTCCCCTGGATGAGGATCAATGACGCGCGCGGTAAAGGCCGGCTCGGCAGCCCGGCCCGGTGCGCCGAAAGCCACGCTGGCCAGCAGCGCCGCGAAGAACGCCCGTCGGGGGAGCAAGAGGATCGTGGCAGGGGAGCGGCGCATGAAAGACCTCGGGCGTAAAGAAGAGAAGCCCTCCGAAAAACCCCCGTGCGCTCAGACGAGCTCGGGGAGCGGGGCGTGGTGGTCGGTGATGTACTGCGGCCGGCCGGAGAGATCGTTGACCGTCGAGAGATGATCGACGCCGAGGCGGTGGTAGAGGGTGGCGTGGACCTCCTCAAACCGCACCGGCCGGTCCTTGACTTCGCCGGCCACCCGGTCGGTCGAGCCGATCACCTGCCCGGTCCGCAGGCCGCCGCCGGCGAGGAGCGCGCAGGTGACGTTCGGCCAGTGATCGCGTCCGGCATCCTTGTTGATCTTCGGCGTCCGGCCGAACTCCCCCCACACGACCACCGTCACATCCTTGTCGAGGCCGCGGCGATGGATATCGTTGACGAGCGCCGACACGCCCTGATCGAGCTGGGGGAGATTCTCCCGGCAGTTGGCGAAGTTGTTGCCGTGGTAGTCCCAGAAGCTGTAGCTGAGGGTCACGCAGCGCACCCCGGCCTCGACGAGGCGGCGGGCGGCGAGGAACTGCTGCATGAGACGCGGGGCGCCGTCGCCTTGGTGCTTCTCGGTGCCGTAGCCGTATTCATCCCGCACCGACTGCGGCTCCTTCGAGACATCGAGGGCCTCGGCCAGGGCACTCGAGGTGAGGACGCCGAAGGCCTGCTGCTGGAAGGCATCCATCCCGTCCATCATGCCGGTGCGGTCGGCGGTGCGGTTGAAGGAGTCGAGGGCGCGGACGAGGCCGCCGCGGTCGCCGAGCCGGTCGAGGGTGAGGCCCGAGAGAACGAGATCGCCGGCGCCGTCGCCATTGGGCTGGAAGGGGGTGCAGGAGGGGCCGAGGTAGCCAGGCTTGCCTGAGTTGTAGGGGCGGTGCTGCATCCGCGGCGAGAGGCCGACATAGGGGGGCGCCGCCGGGCGTGCGGCCCCCTTGAGCTTGGCCACGACCGAGCCAAACTCCGGATGCCCCCCCGGCGGCTGGCGCTGATGGCTGCGGCCGGTGAGGCACTGGAAGGAGTAGTGGTCGCCGGTAGCGCCGACGAGCGAGCGGATGACGGCGAACTTGTCCATCATCTTCGCCATCCGCGGCATCAGCTCGCAGACCTCAATGCCGGGGACATTCGTGGCTATCGGCTTGAACTCGCCGCGGACTTCGCTCGGCGCATCAGGCTTGAGATCGACCATGTCCTGATGGGGCGGGCCCCCTGGCAGGTAGATCATGATCACGGCCTTCTGGCTCGCCGCCGACCCGGCTGCCTGCTCGGCCCGAAGGACGTCGGCGAGCGTCAGCCCGGGCCCGGCGGTGCCGAGGGCGGCGAGGCCACCGATGCGGAGGAACTGCCGGCGGCTGCCCCGGTCGCAGAACCGGCCGGAAGGAGTGCCCGGGATCGTGAGCATGGTGGGAGTCCTGTCTGGGACGTTTGGGTTCGGTGGGGAGCGGGCGTGGGCGTCAGCCCAGCTCGGGCAGCGGCGTGGGGTTGTCGAGCAGGTATTGCGGCCGGCCGGTGTGATCGCGGAGCGAGGCCTCGGCCGGATCGATGCCGAGATGGCGGTAGAGCGTGGCGAGCACCTCGGCAAAGTGAACGGGGCGGTCGACGATCTCGCCGCCGAGCCGGTCGGTGGCGCCGATCACCTGCCCGGTGCGGAAGCCGCCGCCGGCGAGGAGCCCGCCGCCGACTTGCGGCCAGTGGTCGCGCCCGGCGTCCTTGTTGATCAGCGGCGTGCGCCCAAACTCCCCCCAGGCGACGACGGCCACGTCCTTGTCGAGGCCGCGGGCGTGGAGATCCTCGATGAGCGCCGAGAGCCCCTGATCGAATTGCGGCAGGTGGGTGTCGCGCATGCCGTTGAAGTTGTCGGAGTGGAAGTCCCAGCGGCCGAAGTTGAGCGTCACGACCCGGGCCCCGGCCTCGACGAGCCGGCGGGCGACGAGGAAGTGCTCGAGATTCCGCGGGGCACCGTCGCCGAACCGGCTGGGATCCCCCTTGCCGTAGCGCTCGCGCACACTCTCGGGCTCATCGGAGACGTCGAGCGCCTTGGCGAGCCGGGAGCTGGTGAGAATGTCGAAGGCGCTCCTCGTGAGCGAATCCATGCCGTCGAGGGCGCGCGTGGCGTCGATGTCGCGCCGCAGCCGATCGACGTCGGTCAGCAGGCTGCGCCGGTCGGCGAGGCGAGCCTGGGTGAGGTCCTTGAGCACGATGTCGGTGCTCGAAGCGCCATTGGGGCGGAAGGCGGCGTGCGACACGCCGAGGAAGCCGGGGAGCCCCGGCGAGCCGTAGGGAGGATGACCGGCGTCGGGGGAGAGGCCGACGAAGGCCGGCACCGCCTGGTCGACGCTGCCGAGGAGTTTGCTCGTCACCGCCCCCATACTCGGCCAGCCGCCGGGGGGCTGATTGCGGACAGTACGGCCGGTGTAGCAGATGAAGGAGTCGTGGTTGCCGTCGGGGGAGCCATGGACGCTTCGCAGCGGGACGCACTTGTCCATGATCCGGGCGAGCCGCGGCATGTGCTCGCAGATCTCGATGCCGGGGACGTTGGTCGCGATCGGCTTGAACTCCCCACGGATCTCCGCCGGGGCGTTCATCTTCAGGTCGTACATGTCCTGGTGGCCCGGGGCCCCGCACATGTAGATCATGATCACCGACTTGTGCGTCCGGTGGCCGGAGGCCTGCTCGGCGGCGAGGATCTGTGGCAGCGAGAGGCCGCCCACGGAGAGCGTGCCGATGCGGAGCATGTCGCGCCGGGAGAGGCCGTCGCAGAACCGGGCTCCCCGGCCACTTTTTGGGTCGACGATCGAGAGCATCGCGTGTTCCTCCAGCCCTGCCTCGGCAAGGCAGCCCGGCTCCGGCCGACCTGCCCGCTTTCTGGCCTGAGCGTTAGCCCATCCACCACCCCTAACTTTACCGCACCAACCTTGTCGGCACGAACGGCACCCGCACTCTTCTCTCCGCGCGGTATCTGGCAACAGCCTGACCGCTTCCGGTCAAGCTAACTGCCCGTGGAAAAAGTCATCCCTGACCTTTTTCCACTTGGAAAACCTCCGG
>JBAWVV010000301.1:0-5528 GCA_037147115.1 Planctomycetia bacterium
CGTGACCCCGCTGAGATCGGTGATCGCCCGATCGAGCGTGAATGTGACCCGGTTGATGTTGGCCCAGGGGATGTCGTTGACCCGGCCCGTCGGCAGGAGCCGCACGACGCCGCCACTGGCGGCCGCGTCGACGAGGCTCGAGGTGCCACTCGTGCCCCACATCACGCCGGCACTGCCGACCGTCGCCTTGCTCACGGTGACCGTGGCTGCCGACGAGGTCACGGAGCCGCCGTCGTTTGTGAACACCGCCCGAACCCTCGTGCCGTTGTCGGCCAGGGCCACCGTCACGCTGTACGTCGTCGACCGGGCCGAAGCGATGTCAGCCCACGTCACACCGCTGTCGGTGCTCCGCTGCCACTGCACCGTCACCCCGGTGCCGCCGGCGGTGGCCGTGAACGTCGCCGACTGCCCCGGCAGGATCGACACGTTCGCCGGCTGCGCCGTGATCACCGGAGCCATCACCTGCGAACCGATCTTGGCCGTAGTCGTGGTCGTCGTGGCGACGGTGTAGTTGGCGGCGTCGACGCCGCTGATCGTGATCCCGGAGACGGTCACCGTCTTGCCGTCGCCGACGGCCGCCGTGGCGAACGTTGCCGAGGTGTGGCTCACCGTGACGGTGTCGCCTGTCACCCGGTCGTCGGCGAGGACCACCGTCGCGGCGGTCGTGCCGTCGAAGATCTTGTCGACGGCGGTCGCCGTGACGACGAGCGCCCGCCTCGTGATGGTCGCCCGCGCGGTGGTGGAGGTGTTGACCTCGTAGTTCCCGGCCTGGGCACCGGTGAGCGATAGCCCCGTGACGGTCACCAGCCGACTGCTGCCGGCGGCCTTGTCGGCAAACGTGGCTGCATCACCGGCAAGGGTGACGACATCCCCTTGGATCGCGCCAGTCAGGAGCCGCGTGGCGATCGTGGCCGTCCGCGTTCCGTCATACACCCGGTCAGCCACGGTCACCGTGCCCGCCAGGAGCCGCGGGGTGATGCTCGCCGCCGTACGGGCGGTCGAAGCGACGGTGTAGTTGGCCGCCGAGGCACCCGTGACGGCGATGCCGCCGACGAGCACCGACTTGTAGCCGACATTCTTGTCGACGAATGCGGCCGTGGTGTAAGAGAGATTCAGCACGTCCCCACCGACCCGATTGTCGGTAAGCAACACGGCCGAGTCAGTCGTGCTATCGTACGTCTTGGAAATGCCGATCGGCGTCACCGTCAGCACTCTCGTCGTGATCACCCCCGTGCCGGAGGCGACCAGAGTCTCATAGTTGGCAGCCAACGTGCCGGCCCCGGCCACGAGGCCGGCCCCGGTGAGATTGACGGAGATCGCGACACTCGGAGCGGCGTTCCGCGAGGCGTAGGTGGCGGCGATCGCCGCTATCGTCACCGTGAACGACTCGCTGCCGACCATCCCGGAGAGGGCGACGTTGGACGGTGCCAGTGTCGCGGCCACCTTCCCGTCGTAGACCTTCGAGGGAACGTTGACGAGATTTGCCGACAGCGCCCTGCGGAGAATCGTCACGGCTGCATCGGCGAACGCGAAGGTGTAGTTCTGGGCCGCGAGCGTACCTGTGGCGGGGAGAACCCGGTAGACCCCGGCATTGACGGCTGTCGTGGCTGTGCCCGTGAATGCCGCCGCTCCGGAGAGGACGCCGGCATTCTCTCCGGCGACGAAACCGGTGATCGTGCTCGAGAATCCGCCCGCCGCGACGCCGTCGTAGGTCTTCGTGACGGCTTGGGCGGCGACCGTGAGGAGGGCCGGAAGGATGTTGGCCGTAATCGTCGGATCGGCTGCGAGGATGTAGTTGCCGTTCGGTGACGAGAGCCCGGTGATCGTCACCGTCTTGCCCGTGCCGGCGCTCGAGTCGGCGAACGTGGCCGTGCCGCTGCCGACGATGGCAAACGATTCGCCATTTACGAGGCCGCTGTAGGTGGCCGTGCCGGTAACCGTGGCCGCCGTGGTGCCGTCGTAGGTCTTGTTCACGCCAGTCAGGCCGGTGATCCCGATCGTCTTGGCGAGAATCGTGGCGGTGACGGTCGGGCTCGCGGCCAGCAGGTAATTGTCGCTTGGTGCCTCGTAGCCGGTGACCGTCACGGTCTTGCCGACGCCGACATTCGCGTCGGCGAATGTGGCCGTACCGGTGCCGACCACGGCAAACGATTCGGCAGTCACCAGACCGTTGTAGACGGCCGTGCCGGCGACCGTAGCCGCCGTGGTGCCGTTGTAGGCCCTGTTCACCCCGGAAAGGCCGGTTATCGCGATCGTTTTCCTTGCCACCGTCAGCACGACGCTGTCGGCACCGCTCTGGAAGCCGTTACTGCTGGTGAAGCGGGCTAGCACCGTGTGGGTTCCGGCGCCGAGGACGGCCAGCGCGGGGCTTGTGGCCTCGCCGTTGCCGTCGACGGCCACAGGCGCCCCGGAGTCAACGCCGTCGACGACGAATTGGACGGTGCCTGCCGGCGTGCCATTGGCAACGTTCGTCGGCGTCACGCGCACCGTGTAGGTCGGGGTTCCGCCGTAGGTTGCCGCGAGTGTGGCGTTGACGAATCCCGTCGTTGCCGCGTACTGGCCGACCGACTGCACGAGGGATTGCGTGCCGGCATTGATTCCCGTGGCGCCGCTGGAGACGGCCGTGATCGTGTGGCTGCCCGCAGCGAGCGGGGCAGCGGTGAACGATGCGGAGCCATTCGAGTCGAGGCTTACCGGGCTGCCTTGATCGACGCTGTCAATCCGGAACTGTACGGTGCCGGCCGTGATCGCCTGGCCGTCGATGGCGGAGAGGATCGTCACCGTGTAAGTCGGCGTGTTTCCCGCGAGTGGGTTGGCGATCGAGCTCAAAACGGCAAACGACGGCGAGTCGGCGACGACGGTGAGCGTGCCGGCCTGATAGGAGATCTGGTAGTCGTCCGAGGCCGCGCCGGAGACGCCAATGGCCGCCGTACCGACGGACCCGGTGCTCGCGGTCGAGAGGTGCGGCTGCGCGGTGAGCACCGCCGCGGTCTCGCCGTTGACAAGTCCGGTGTAGAGCGCCGTGAGCGCCGGCAGGGCGCGGCCTGCCACCTGCGACAGGCTCGCGGCCGTGATCGTGAGTGGGGCCTTCGCGACGGTGAGCGTGCCCGCAACGAACGAAATCGCATAGTTGGGATCGGAGGCGTCGGCTGCTGTCAGCCCGTAGCTGCCGGCGTGGAAGTTGGCCGCCGATACGGCGACGTTCGCCGCCGTATCGAGGCTGGCGGCCGTGTCGCCGTTGACGAAGCCCGAGTAGCGAACGGTGAACGTCGGCAGGGCGTCGCCGTAGGTGATCGCCTGGTCATTGGCGGTGATGGTGAGCGCTGCGGGGGTGATCGTCAGCGTGCCGGGCACGACGACGATCTCGTAGTCGTTGTCCTCGACATCGGCCGCTGTGATGTCGTAGCTGCCAGCGTTGCTGCCAGCGGCCGTCGTGGCGAGTTGTGGCAGAGCGTCGAGGACCGCCGCGGTGTCGCCGTTGACGAAGCCCGCGATCGTCGAGGTCAGCGTCGGCAGGCTCGCGCCGTAGCCGACAGCATGATCCTCAATCGTCACCTTGAGGAGCGCCTTGCGGATCGTCAGCGTGCCCGCCTCAACCTGGAAGTCGTACTTGCGGTCCGCGGCCGTGGTCGCGCCGATGGCGTAGGTGCCGGGGTGGACCGCACCGGGGGCGATGGAAAGGACTGGCAGGCCGGCGAGCGACGCCGAGGAATCATTGCCAAGGAAGCCGCTCAACGTAGAGGTCAGGCCGAGCGCCGAGAGGTCGTCGCCGTAGTCTGTCGACTGGCTGTCGATCCGGATGGTGATCGTCGGGCGGGCGACATCGAAGGAAACGACGACGGGCGTAGCGGCTGTCGTGTAGGCGTCGCCTGCCTGGGTCACCGTGACGACGACGTGGCCGAGGCCGGTGGTCGTGACGAGGCCGTCCGCATCGATCGTGGCCGGGCCGGTGATGCTGTACGACACCGGCATGCCGGATGAGGACCCGGCCATCACCTGCACCGTGGTGTCGTCGACTCCCCAGACCCGATTGGCCATCGGATCGACCGAAATCGTCTGGGGGGTCCCAACCGTTACCACCTGATCGGCGGAGGTGCTGGCGGCGAACGTGTAGCCCTGGGAGGTGCCGCCGCTGTAGACGGCCCGGAAGGTGTGGCTGCCGGCCAGGAAGAGATCACTCTGCCACACGGCCTTGCCGGCGAGATCGAGGTCGACCGTGCCGAGCTCGGTCGACCCGTCGTAGAACGTCACGCTCCCCGTGGCCGGTACGCCGCCAGACTCGGCAGACAGAATCGTCGCCTCGAGCACCGTGATGTTTCGGGGGGCTGCGGACTCGCTCCGCACGGCCAAGCCAGCGCTGGTCGACAGGGAAGCAAGGTCGATCTGGCCGAAGCCGATGTCTTCGACGATGGCGTTGGTCGCCGTTCCGTCGACGATAAAAATCTGGCTCGGGGTCGGGGTGTGCCCGGAAAAGACGTGCACGCTGATGCGCTTCGTGGAGGTGTCGCCCGGCTCCCACACGAGCGTGCCCGACGTGGCCACATAGTCGCCGTCTGCGACCGTGGCGGTGGAGTCCTTCGTCGTATAGCTGAACTCAAGAGGCAACAGCGACGACGACTGCCCAGCGACCGACACGTCGAAATCCATCCAACGCGAACCATCGGGGGCGATCGACACGATCGGATCACTGATGGAGATCCGCGGGGCGGAGAGGTTGCCGACAACCTGGGCGGCGATCAGCGTGTCGAGAGCCGAGCCGCTGAAGGCTGCCGCCACGGCGGCACTCGTCGCTGTGCCCGCGTTGACGGCCGCAAACTGCTCCGGGATCGCTCCCGTGGCGAGCTTCTGCACCTTGACGATCGCGGTCATGTAGGCGGCCGAGCCCGCGGGAGTCACCGCATCGATCCTGCCGATCACGCCGGCCGCGACGCCGGCTGCGGCATCCACATTGGCAGCCACGGTTGAATTAGTCAGGTTGATCCCGGCCCGTGATGCCGTGGCCTGGATCAGCGTGAGCACCGTGGCCTTGTTGGCGAGATCGAGTTGCTGATCGTTTTGGGCCGCGGTGTGGACCGCATCGGCGAGTGCCGAGCAGAAGAAGAGACCGAGCGTCTCCTGCGTGGGGAAGGCGCCCTGGGCGTTGGGCAGGCCGGCGAGGCTGCCGCTCACGAGGCCGGTGAGGGAGGCGATCTTCACGTCGCCGCGGAAGCCCCGGGCGGCCGGTTCGCTCCCGTTGAGGGTATTGAGCAGGTAGGAATCGGTCAGGAGGTTGAAGGGGGAATCGAGGCCGAAAACTTCGCGGATCTCCGCGCTACCCGCGGCCACGTCGATGCCATGATTGTCGAGCAGATTCACGAGCACGGTCGTGAAGGGGCTGACCACTTCCGAGTCGCCCGGGGCGATCAACACCATCTTGTTTTGCAGTGTGGTCGAGTTGTCCCTGCCGCCAAACATGATCAGCCGCCCGGCGGCCCCACCCTCGGGCACGTCGATCGCCGCGCCGCCGTTGGCGGCCGTCGTGGCATGGA
>JBAWVV010000302.1:0-5517 GCA_037147115.1 Planctomycetia bacterium
GTTGTTTCGCGAGGGGGGATCAATGGGTTTTGAACGATGCAGTCATGCCAGCCCAGGGGGGCGGCTGTCAATCATCGCCGGGATGGGAAGGGGGGCTGCGATCCCGCCGGGCCGTCGGGCTACACTTTCCTGCCATGATCCTCGAAGGCCTGATCACGACCCGCTCCCCCGACGGCCAGCCGCATCTGGCGGCGATGGGGCCGGAGGTCGATCCGGTCGAGCTCAAGGCCGGGCGGATCGAGACGCTCGTTCTCAAGCCCTTTGCCACGAGCCAGACGGCCCGAAACCTCGCCGCCACGCCGGCCGGTGTGTTTCAGGTCACCGACGACGTCCTCCTTCTGGCCCGGACCGTGGCCGGGAGCGGGCCCCGACCCGACTTCCTTCCCGCCGGGGGAATCGAGGGCTGGCGGCTGGCTGAGGCGCCGATGGCGCTCGAGTTCCGTGTCGTATCGGCCGATCGCAGCGGGGAACGGCAGCGCCTCGTGGCCCGGGTCGAGCGGGTCCATCAGGGCCGGCCGTTGCTGGGGCATGTCCGCGCCCGCCACGCCATCGTCGAGGCGGCGATCCTTGTCACCCGCCTCCACATGATTCCCGCGCCCGAGATCGCAGAGCGGTTTGCCGATCTCCGCACGCTCGTCGAGAAGACCGGTGGCCCCGAGGAACACGAGGCGTTTTCGATCCTCGCCGAGCGTGTCGCCGCGGGCATCGCGGCATCGACGCCGACGGCGCCCCCGTGCGGCGTCGAGGTCCGCACCCCGGCCCGTTTTCATCTGGGGATGTTTTCGTTTGGTGATCCGCTCACGCGCAGCTTCGGCGGCACGGGGCTGATGCTCGACGAGCCGGGGATCGTCGTCCGGGTCCGTCCAGCCGCGGCTTTTGCCGGCCGGGGGCCGCACGGCCAGCGCGCGGCGGAGTTTGCCCGCCACGGTGCCGCCGCCTGGGGGCTCCCCCGCGACGCGGCTTTTGAGGTTGAGGTTGTCGCCGCGCCGCGGGCCCATGTCGGCCTGGGGAGCGGCACGCAGCTGGCGCTGGCCGTGGCGGCGGCGATCGAGGGGCTGGCGGTGCGCCCGGCCGACCGCGAGCGGAGCTTCGCGCCGCGCGAAGCGCTGGCGTTAGCTCGTGCCGCTGGGCGCGGCCGGCGGTCGAGCGTCGGCGCTTACGGCTTCGCAAACGGTGGGCTTCTGGTCGAGGCGGGGAGGCTCGGAGCCGACAAGGTCGCGGCGCCGCTCGAAGCGTCGCCGCTGGTGGCCCGGGCCGAGCTGCCGCCGGCGTGGCGTGGCGTGCTCATCGTCGAGCACGCCGCCGAAGGGCTCCATGGCGAGGCCGAACGGCAGGCCTTCCTCGCCCTTCCTCCGGTCGATCGCGGGGTGACCGCCGAGCTTGCCCGGATCGCGCTGTTGGAGCTTGTGCCGGCGGCGCTCGAAGGGTGTTTCGGAGCCTTCGCCGCGGCCTTCGGGGCCTACGGTCGGCTGGCCGGCGTCCCCTTCGCCAGTGCATCGAGCTCGCTCCCTTTCCACCGTTCTATCGAAGCGCTGATCGGTCGGCTCGCGGCGCTCGGGGTTCGGGGTGCGGCGCAGAGCTCGTGGGGGCCGGCGGTGTTGGCGTGCGCTGCTTCGGAGGCCGAGGCCGAGGGAGTGGCGGCGGCGCTCGCAGCCGACGGGCTCAGGCGAACGCACGACATCGCCGTCGTCGGATTCAATTCTTCGGGGGCGCGGCTGCGGCCGATCACTCCTCCGGCTCGTTGAACGGGCCGGCGAGAATCGCCGCGGGCTGTTCGTGGACGCCGTCGGCGTCGGTCACGTAGCGCGCCTGGCCGAGGAGGTCGTCGGGGATCCGCCACACCGTTCGGTCGACCCCCTTCGCCGCCCGGTGGAGCGTGAGATAAGGGGGAATCTCGCCCGCTGTTTCCCGGATCGGCATGGTGGCAGGATCGGCGCCGGAGAGGACATCGCCCGCCAGCCGGCCGGCCACGACGCCGATCTCGAGGAAGTTGAAGCCGACGTCGAAGAACGTGCCCCGGTCGGGCTTCCCCGGATTGACGGTGAACACCGGGATCCCCGCCTTCGCCGCTGTGCCGATCACCGAGTCGATCGCCGAGATGACGGTCGTGTCGCCGGGGCAGAAGATCGCCTCGGCGCCGCGGGCGATCGTCGACTGCACCGCCTCGATCACGCCGGAGGAGTTTTCCACCGGCACCTCGAGGAGCTCGATGCCGCGCTTCCGGCAACTCACCCGGGCGAGATCCATGAAGCGGCGCGAATTGCTCTCGGCGTTGTTGTGGGGCACGCCGACTTTTTTCAAGCCCGGATGGAGGCGCTGCGCGACGCCGAAGGTGAAGTCGACCGGCGCCAGGCTGCCGTAGCCGACAAGCCAGGCCGGATGGATGAGCGGGTCGGCCCGGTCGAGCCCGACGCCGGCGGAGAAGGGATCGGCAACGGCCGCGAAAACATGCCGGAGCCGGCCTCTGGTGTTGGCGCTGGCGATCTGTTGGAGTGAGGGCGTGCTCGACGTGAGCACCAGATCGAACGGGCCGCCGACGATCTCCCGGGCGATGGCGTTCCCTTGGGCCATGTCCCCCTGGGCGTTGAACCGGCGCACGGTCACCGTTTTCCCCTCTTCGAAGCCCCGTTCGGCGAGGCCGGCGAGCATTCCGGTGACCGCGTCGTCGAGGACCGTCGAGCTCGTCTGTTGAAGCACCGCCACCGCCGGGAGCACGCGGTGGGAGCGGCTCCGGTCGGTGGCCAAAAGGAGGGCCGACGCGCCGCCGAGAAGGAGGATCGTGGGGAGGCAGCGGCGGAGGATGGCGGTGAGCATGGGCGTGGGATTCAACGTGGGCCGAAGCCCCGGGCCTGTCAAACGTAGAGGTCGCGAAGGGTGCGGGCGGCGGAGTCGTCGAGCTGATCGGCGCGCCGCAGCCGGTCGAAGCGGCCGGCGAGGTCCGCTGTCGAAAGCCGGCGCTTCGCGCCCCCTTCGACATCCAGGCTGATCCTCCCACGGTGGACGAGCAACAGCCGGTCGCCGAGACCAGCGGCCTGCTCGAGGGAGTGGGTCACCATCAGCGCCGTGAGCTTTTGGTCGCGGACGAGCTTCGCGGTGGCCTGCACGACCCGGTCTGCGGAGGCCGGATCGAGGGCGGCGGTGTGCTCGTCGAGGAGGAGGAGTTCGGGGCGGTGCCAGGTCGCCATGACGAGCGCCACGATCTGCCGCTGCCCCCCCGACATCGAGCCGATCGGCTGGTCGAGCCGCTTTTCGAGTCCGGGCTGGATGGCCGCGAGCCGTTGGGCCGCCTCGGCGCGCAGACGGCGTGGCGTGGCCCAGCCCAGCCCCACAGGCCGGCCCCGGGAGGCGGCGACGGCGAGGTTTTCGAGGACCGACAGGCTTGCGGCCGTCCCGGCCCGCGGGTCTTGAAACACCCGCCCGACATACCGGGCGCGTTGGTTCTCGCGCCACGCGGTGAGCTCGTGGCCGGCGACATGGATGCTGCCGGCATCGAGGCGGACGGTGCCGGCGATCGCCCCCAGGAGCGTGCTCTTGCCCGAGCCGTTGGTGCCGATGACGACGACGAACGTCCCCGCCGGGATCGTGAAGCTGATGTCGTCGACGGCGCGCACGAGCGGGCCACCGGGGGCGGAGAAGGCGACGGTGGCGTGGCGGACGTCGAGCATGGGAAGCGAGGAAGCAAAGGAAAGGATCAGCGGGCCGCAGAGGCCTGTGGGCGACGCGAGAGGAGTCGGGGAGCGATCAGCGCCGCAAGGACGACCAGCGCCGTGGCGGCCTTGAGCCAGTCGGGATGGAGGCCGGCGCGCAGTGCCGAGGCGACGATGAGGCGGAAGGTGATGCTGCCGGCGACGGTGGCAACCAGCGCCCCTCCGAGCCGCACCGGCCCGACGAGCGCCGCTCCGAGGAACACGCTCGCCATCCCCCACACGACCATCCCGATCCCCATCTGCACGTCGGCGAATCCCTGCACCTGGGCAACAAGCGCTCCCGACAACGCCGTCAGCGCGTTGGCGATGGCGAGGCCGCCGACGGTCAGCAGACCGGTGTTGCGCCCCAAGGCCCGGGCCATTGTCGCGGTGTCGCCGCCGGCGCGCATCGCCGTGCCGAGGTTCGTGCGGAAGAAGGCCCACAGGAAAATGACGGCGATTCCCACGCCGGAGAGCATCACGATCAGCCGGGCTGCCTCGCCCGCGGCGTCGCCGAATCCGACCGCCGTCATCGCCGGGAGGAGGAGCGATTCGGCACGGTCGAGGAGCGTCGCGCTGCCGGCCAGGGGGACATTGCTGCGGCCGAGGACGACGAGGTTCACGCTCGACAGCGCCGTCGTCACGAGGATCCCGGCGAGGAGCGGCTCGATACGCAAGATCGCGTGGAGGAGCCCCGTGCAGGCTCCGGCGGCGGCCCCGGCGGCGGCTCCGCCGAGGGTGGCGATGGCTGGATCGTACCCCGTGACGAGGAGTACGGTCGTCGTCACGGCGCCGAGGGTGAAGGAGCCGTCGGTGGTGATGTCGGGGAAGGCGAAGAGCCGGTAGCTGACGAAGACGCCCAGGGCCACAAGCGCCAGCGTGACACCGAACGTCCAGGTGGCCAAGAGTGTGATCATGCGTGCGGCGTCCGGACCTTGATCGGTGCGAACCAACAGGCCCCGCGCACCAGTTCCGGGCGACCGCTGCCGAGGACCGGCGCCGGATCGGCGAGGAGATGCATCACGGCCAGGGGCGACATCCCGCCGAGGGCAGCCACGATCTCCGCCGGCTCGGTGATGCCGCGGCGGAGGGGGCGGTGGGGGAAGACGGCGGCGTGGAGGTGGGCCGTCACGCTTCCGAACGGGCGGACGAAGTCCCCGAGGGCCCCGCTCGCGTTGCGGGTGGCGACGCCGACAACCAGCGCCGTCCGGCCGGCGTGGCACGGCTCCCGCGAGAACGACAGCCAGCGGGCGGCGATCTCGGCCCGGCCGGCGGCCGGGTGGTCGTCGGCCGTCGCTTCGGCGATCGGGCGGATCAGCTCGGCGCCAACCAGCCCCAGCACTTCTGCGACCGCGAGCACGGCGATGGCCTCCCCGCCCGAGCGCTCGAGGAGGATGCCGAGGAGCGTGTCGAGCGTAACGGTCGCCCCGTCAGCAGCTTCGAAGCCGGTGTGGCCTCGGGGTGTCCCCTCCCAGAAAAGGCCTGACGCCATCCGGATCGCGGGAACGAGGTCGCCGCTGCCGACGAGCGAATCGGGGACGCCGAAGGGGCGCGGTGGGCGAACGAACACGCTCCCGCAGGCGGCGAGGAGCTCACCGCCGCTGGTCACCGCTGGGCCGTCGTCGGCCAGGGCCCCGATGCCGATTCCGAAGGCTTCACGCGAGACGTTCCGCGGGGGCTCGTCGATCGTTCCCACCCCCGACGTCCAGGCCGGGGCGCTCATGTATGTCCCGGTCTATCGAAAGGGAGCTCCGACGGGCACCGGCGAGGAGAGGAGAGCTGCCCTTCTCGGATGGGTCTACAGCGCCTATCGCATGAACGACCTCATGAC
>JBAWVV010000303.1:0-5506 GCA_037147115.1 Planctomycetia bacterium
GGCGGACAGTATGCCACGTTTGCCCCGACCGGGCACGCCGGACGGAGGAGGGGGGAGGCAGAAGGGCGGGGGGAGAAGCAGAGGCGCGGCACGCTGGCCGGCAACTCCCCCCGACGGTCAGCTCCCGGCGGGCTGCGGGGTCCGGCCGGCGGGACGGAGCCGGTTGGTATCGAAGGAGCTGCGGTCGAGCCCCATCATGTCGAGGAACGTGTCGACGCCCACGACCCGGATACCGAGGCGCTTCGCTTCCTTGAGCATCCGCTCGCGGCGCGTCTCGTCGGCGGGCCGCCAGCCGGCCGGCTTTTCCCCGGCCACGATCCGCGGCGGGCCGGCATCGACCAGGAGCGTCGTCGACGGGGTCACCGAGGGCTCGACGCGACCACCGCTCCGCTCCACGAGCCGGGCGAGATCGTCACTGTCCTGCCCGCTGTCCCGGTCAACCTGCACGTAGCCGATAAAGACTGCTTCGAAGCCCTGACCGGGGCTCCACAGGCTCGTCGACACGCCGTCGCCGGCGAGGATCGGATCTCGCGTCGACTGATGGCGGACGCGGGCCCGGGCGACGTTGGGCCCCTCGATGGCCTGGATCTCGACGACCGCCTTCTTGGCGCCGATCTGGGGGCGCGGATCGTTCGGATTGTAAACATTGAAAACGGTGCCGGTCCGCAGCCCCTGCGTCGATGTGACGTCGAGAACGATCGTTCCTTCGACCTCGTTGACGGAGACGACCTGCCCGTCGAAGCCGTCGATGCGGTCGTCCTTCGGCGTCGCGGCGAGGACCATGTCTTGGAGGCCCTTGTCGGCAACGCGGAGGTCGGCCAGGATCTCGTTCTGGCGGGCGATCATCGTCTCCCGCCGACGCAACTCGTCGAACAGTTGCGTCATCTGCCCCTCCGCCTTGGCGGCCTTGTACTTCGCCTGCTGATCAACGGCGACCAGCGGCTCCCCCTTGCCGATCTCCTCGATGAGGAGCTTGATCCGGTCGGAAGCCTCGTTGGATTTCTTGAGATCGGTCTGAAGCCTCGCGGTCAGCTCTTCAAATTGCTCGCGCCCCTTGTTGAACTCCGCCCGTTCGGCTTCGGCGTCGGCCTCCTGCTTCTTGAGCAGTTGCTCGAGCTCGTTTTGGCGATTGCGGGAATCGGCGAGGGCCTGGTCCTTGCCCGCTTCCATGGCCAGCTTCTCGGCCTGGAGTGTCTTGAGGGCCTCGTCCTTGCTCTTGACGGCGCCGAGCAGCCAGTCGGAGAGCTTGAGATAGGCCTTTTGGTCGTCGCGGAAGTCGCCGTACTTCTTCTCGAAGGCCTCGTTCGTCTCCGTCTCGACCTCCTGGACCGGCTTTTCCTCGGGGAAGCCGAGGATCCCGAGGAGCTTGGCCCGATCACCGACCGCCTTCTGCATATCCTGCTTCGATTTGGCGGAATCGGCGTTGGCCACCACCATCGCCGCGTCGGCGTCCGTCGCCTTCTTGAAAAACAGGTACGTCGTCACCGCGAGGATGAACGTGAGCATCACGAACACGATCAGCGCGATCGTCAGGCCCTGCTGGGCACTGGCGCGGTTGGCGGCCATCTGCTTGCTTCCCCGGGGGCTCGGCAGGCCCTCTTGGCCGGCCTGTGGACACGTCTCTTGGGCTATCGACGCGGCAGCGAGCCGGCGTCCACAGTCCCACGGATTGTACGGGTCGCACCGGCCGCGGGGTCTGTCAGGCCGTCGCGGAGGGGGAAACCAGTCCCTGCCAGGCGATCGGCCGGCCTGCCGCCGCCATCTGCCCCATCACCGCCAGCCCCGTAGCCCGCAGCAGCCGCTGCCCCCCGAGCGTCGCCCCAGGAACCGTTTCACCCTGGCCGGCCGATCCCGAACGGATCATCCCCAGGAGGGCATCCATCGCTGACTGGTACATCCTCCCCGCCTCCCCCGGCCGGCAACCGGCGGCCCACCACGGGGCTTCTCCGGCTTCCTCGACCGTTCCTTTGACAAGGTCGGCCCGCCCGCGGCTACCGACAAGGCTTTCGGAAGTGCCCGTGCCAGGCGTCGCCGAGCGCCGGCAGGAGGCATCGAGGATCACCCCGGAGGCAAACCGGTACCGGACCCGGACGGCGGCCGGCAGATCGCCGCCGTGCCCCGCCACCGGAGCCTCGGGCGCCCCGACAGGCTCGACCGCGACCGGGTCGTCGTTGCCGAGGAGCCACAGCGCCCGGTCGAGGGCATGGATGTGGTGCTCGATGAAGTGCCCGCCGGAACGGCAACCGTGGGAGATCCAATTGCGCTCGAGCTGTTCCTCGGGAGACACCGGTGCCGCAACGGGCTTCCACCAGGGGAGACCACCGTCGTAATGGAGGGCGATGGAGCGGATCGATCCCACCGCCCCGGCGCGAATCCGCTCGATCGTGCTCACGGTCGGAGGGGAAAAACGGCTGCATAGGCCGGAGGCGACGACGAGCCCCTTCGCCGCCGCCAGCTCCAAGCCTGCGGCAAACCGGGAAAGCCCGACAGGATCGATGGCCGCGGGGGTCTCACACCACACATGGAGGCCGGCGGCGACCGCGGCCTCGAGATGGGCCGGACGGGTCGAGGGAGGGGCAGCGAGGATCACCAGATCGACCCCAGCGTTGACGAGGTCGCGGGCGGCCGCGGGCCCGACATACCTCCGGTCAGAGGTCACCGCGAAGCGATCGCCGAGGGCTCTCTCGAGCACCGCCGCGCTCGACGCCACCTGATCGTCGTAGAGATCGGCAAGGGCGACGACGCGGACGGCGGGATCGGCCAGCGCCGCCTGGATCGCGGCCCCGGTGCCGCGCCCACCGCAACCAATGACGCCGACCCGCAGCGTCCTTCCGCTGACGCCGTCAGCCGCCAGGCTGCCCGGCGACGGCCATCCCGCCGCGAGCCACGCGGCCGGAAGCGTCGACGCCCCGGCGAGGAGGGAACGACGGGACAACGCAGACTCGCTTCGGGGAGTGGGCATGCGGTGGACTCCGGGAGTAGGGGGGTATCGAGGGGCTGTCGGCGACCACTGTAGCAGTCGACGGAGGGACTGATCCACGACCTTTTCCCGTGGTTGGCTACTCCTTCCAACGGGCGAGGAACTTCATCAGCGGCTGCTCAAGCTCGTGCGGCTCGACGCCGAACGCCGCGACGAAATCCCGGAGGCGCTCCTCCGGGCCGTCGGGGGAGAGGGGGGGCTTGGCCCCGATCGCGTTGATGTACTCGACGAGCGCTCCCTTGCGGGTCTGGGCGAGGAACGCCGTCAGGGCCCAGGCCCGGGCGTAGGCGTCGATCGCCCCCTCCGACGCCCGGAACGGCTCATCGCCACAGACGATCTCGTCGAGGACTCCCGCTCGATAGCCGGCGAGGAAGGTGTCGAGCCGGGGCCGGTTGACCCCGCCGATCCGCTTCCAGCCCCGCCCCCCCGGATCGGGCGTCTCGAAGAAGGTGGCCACCCCCTCGCTGATCCACACCGGCACCGGCGCCAGTCGCCGGTGCATCCGGCAGTTGAAGGCCATCTGGTGGCTCGCCTCGTGGACGAGCGTCGAGACGAGCCCGGCCGCCTCGGGACTGGCGAGGATCTCGAGCCCGGCGCGGGCCGCCGACGTCGCAGGGCGGCGGGCGAGTTGGTCGCTGCCGGTGAGATCGAAGGTCGTCACCCGGTTCGACATCAGGTTGTAGTAGCCCACCACCCGGTCGGCGGCCGCACCGAGATCGCGGGCCGCGTGCGCCTCGTAGCGCTCGCGGTCGGAGAAGATCACGACGACCAGTGGCCGGCGCGGTGCCTCCACCTCGACTCCCGCCTTGCGCCAGTAATTGAGGAACGCATCGTGGAGCTTCTCGAACAGGGCGCCGGACCACTGGGCATAGGCGCGCGACGTGTCGAAACAGATGACGTAATGGCGCGTGACGAGGAGATCGAAGCCGGCGGGAAGCTCCGCGAGGATTCGCCTCCCCTCCTCGCGCGGCGTCGGAGCAGTGGAGGGTGCGTCGACTGGGCGCCGCGAGCGGACTTCGTTGCCCTGGAGGAGCTCGAGGCGCTGGTCATCGAGCTCCAGAAGCATCGCGCCGTCGGCCGCCTCGACGATGACCGTCCCCTCGAGCGCCCTCTCTCCCCCGTCGGCGCGAACGACCACCGCCACCCGCTCGGCCACGGCGGCGTCCTCCCCGGCCACCGGGGGCGCCGCGGCCGCCCGGGCGAGGGCGCCACCTGCCGCAGCCACGAGGCCACAGCAGACCAACCGCAGGCTTACGGGAGCGATTCGGTGCATGGCGATTTCCGATCGTGGCGAGAGGGGAATCCCCCTTCCCTCCCATGCGACCAGTTCGCGGGCCGGCAGGAAAGGCCAACCGGACTTCCCTCCCAGCCGCGGCCGTGAGCCACCCGCCCGGAGCGAAGTGGCCTTGGCGGCGCCCCCGTCGGGCCGCTACCGTCCCGCCCCGATCGCCGACCCTGCCGTTCCCAGGCCCGGCCCCTCCCCCCCACTCCGAGTCCCATGGCCGCGACCATCCCCCGTCTGCCATCCGCCCCGCGGCACCGGGCTTCGACCGGGGCCGCGGCGCTGCTTGCCTGCCTCCTCGTGGCCCTGCTCGCCGCGCCGGGCTGCGCCGGCTGGCGGCCGTGGCGCAATCGGGAGAAGGAAGCGCGGCTGGCGGAGAAGTACGGCCCGACGGCCAAGCAGCGGATCGAGTCGCTCCAAGAGCAGGCCAAGAAGGCGAAGGGGGGGAGTGGTGGAGATCAGGTGACCTTCACCCGCGAGCTCATGCGCCAGGTGCTTGAGGAACACGACCCCCGCGTCCGCTGCGAGATCCTCCAGACGGCGGCCGATTTCGACACCCCAGCAGCGGTGGCGATCTGCAAAGGTGCCCTCCAAGACCCCGACGAGCGCGTGCGGACGACCGCCTGCGAGGTGTGGGGGGAACGTGGCGGTGCCGAGGCCGTCCAACTCCTCTCGCAACGATTCCAGACCGACGCGGAGCTCGACGTCCGCCTCCGCGCGCTGCGGATGCTCGGCAAGCTCGAGGACAAGGATGCGATTCCGGTCCTCGCCAAGGCACTTGAGGATCCCGATCCGGCGGTCCAGTACCGGGCCGTGGCGGCCCTCAAGCAGGTCAGCGGCCGCGATCTGGGGAACGACGTCAACGCCTGGCGGGCCTGGGCCGCCGACCCGGCCGCCGACCGCAACGACTGGTCGATCGCCGAACAGTTCCGCAAGCTGTTCTGATCGGGGACCCGGCGGAAGCTCCGTCGACCTTGCGGGCGCTCCGTCGCCCCCGTGCCGCGCGGCCTCCCGGCCCGGCCCTCCCTCTTCGCTGACCGGCACGCTCGCCGGTCTCTTTCCCCGCCGCCCCGATCGCCTGCGCCGATCGCTCCTCGCGTGCCGGACAGTCAAACCGTGCGTTTGATTCCTGAAGGGCAAGCTGCCCGAACCCTCCCGCTGCGGAAGACGGGGTCAACGATCGCGCTATCGATCCGGCCGATAGCTCATGGCGATCGTTTGAAACTTCCCCAACCGTCTTGTGT
>JBAWVV010000304.1:0-5480 GCA_037147115.1 Planctomycetia bacterium
CCTCCTCCCAGTGCTCCAGGAGCGACTGATTCAGGGCCCGGGCCGAGGCGAGATCCCGCCCGAACGGCTTCTCGACGATGATCCGCTTCGCCCCCGGCATCCGGGTGAAGCCGGCGGCATCGAGCTGCTGGTTGACCAGCGCGAAGAAATCGGGGGAGATCGCCAGATAGAGGAGCGTATTGCCGGCGGCGCCAACCTCCGCACCGACACGGTTGACCTCCGCCCGGAGCCGCCCGAACGCCTCGTCATCGTCGAAGTCACCGACGACGTAATGGAGCCTCGACTCAAGCCAGGCCCAAGCCCGCGGATCGACGGCCTTCCGCGTGCAAAACTTCGCGATCTCCCCGCGCTGCTTCTCCCGAAACTCCTCCGACGACATCTTGAGCCGCCCCATGCCGACGATCGCGAATGACTCGGGGAGGAGCCGATCGCAGGCAAGGTTGAGCAGCGCCGGAAGGAGGAGGCGCTTCGTGAGGTCGCCGGTGGCACCGAGGATGACGAGCACACCGGGAGCGGCTGGCAGGGCGGCCGATGTGGCGGCGGGTTTTTGGGTCATGGCTGGATCCAGAGGGGGGTACGGAAGGGGGAACGGCAACGCGCCGGACCACCGGAAAACGTCACGGAGCTTGCCTCATTCGATATAGATCGGATTGGCGAGCACCCAGGGGAGCGGCCGGCCGGCGACGTCGAGCCACAACTCGACACGATGGTTGCCCGGGGCGGTGGGGGTGTATTCGAGAGTCGCGCCGTCGGCCTCGTAGACCGGCTCGCCCCGATTGAACACCTTCCAGTGGCCGCGGAGCGGTGCCTGGCCGTGGAGGACCGGCGAGTCCGAGAGCGCCACGTGGCTCCCCATCTCGTGGCGGCCGGCGGCGTCCGCGGCGTGGAGGTCGAAGCCACGGGCGTCGGCGATCCAATCGAAGGCGACGAACGCCCGCCCCTTGGCGAGGCCCTCCTGGATGGCGTCGCGCGAAAGCTCCGTGGCGAGGACGTGCGTGCCGACATGCCGGAGGCTCTGCTGGTAGGGATCGAGCTGGAGCTTGAAGACCAGATCGCCCGGCTGGGCGTCGGCGGGGATCGGCGTGAACACCGCCACGACGGCCCGGTCGAGGATCGTCAGCTCCTCGTCGAGGGCGTCGGCAATGCGGACCTTGTCCCCCTCGAGGAGCGTGATCCGCAGGCCGACGTTCTCATGGGCATCGTTGCCCGAGACGCCGGTGTGGGGGTAGACCGCACAGAGCTCGTCGAAGCGGCGCAGGTAATCGACCGGCGGATCGAAGATCGCCGCGAGCGCCTCTTGCGGATAGGCGTCGAGCACCTTCTTAGCCTGCACGAGCCAGAGCGGGTTTTTCATCATCGCGTAGAGGCGGGTCTCCTCCTTGGCGTCGGCGTGGGTGTTGTAGATCTCGCAGCCGGTGAGGCTTTCGAGCTCCCAATCCATCCGTTCCTCGAGGTGGCAAAGAAACGTCATCCCGTCACCCGCCCGCACGCGCCGGACGAGATCCTGCGGCTCAAGCGTGTCGTGCTCGGGCACAGTTGTGCGCGGGTAGACGAGCAGTCCCTTCGTCTCGGCTCCCGGCACGAGGAGCACGCCGTCGACGAGCCCGGTGTGGCCGTCGGTGACGAAGTCGTAGTGCGCCGCCGGATGCTCGGTGAAGAGGATCGCGTCGGTGCCGGCTCGCTTCGCAGCCGCCACAATGCTCTCTAGCTTCCCTCGGCTGTCGTGCGAGAAGGCGGAATGGACATGGAGGTTGCAGCGGTACTCCCGCAGCGGGCCCGTTCGCTCGACCGCCGTCCGCGCCGCCGCCAGGTCCTCGACGGCCGCATGAACCGCCGCCACCCGCTCCGGGGCGAGCCGGTCGATGGCGTCTTCGGCCCCGACCGACCCGGTCAAGCTCCACGCCGCCGCCACCAGCCCCGCCATGCCCACCGAGCCGATCCGACAGCCTTGCATCGCACAAACTCCCTGGTCGTGGTTCATGTTCATTCCCCTTCTGCCGCGGCGATCGCCGCGTCATAGAAGGCCCGTGCCTCGTCGTAGGCAGCCGCGGCCGCCTCGCGCTCCGCCGCGCGGATCTGCCCCAGCTTCGCCATCCAGCAGACATCGACCGCCTCGCGGCACCAGCGGGCGCTGCGCCGGCTCGGCCGCACTGGCCTGTCGGCCACCTCCACCCACACCGGGTTGGTGTGGACGCTCGGGAAGATCCGGATCGCCACCCAGCTCGAGCGTTCGATCGGCACCCGCAAGCCGAGCTCCTCGACATGCCCGTCGGCTTCGATCATCCGCGTCAGCACCGGCTCGCCGTTGACGATCACCTCCACCGGCACCTGCCGCGAGGCGCCGATGCGGGCGCGCTCGAGGTGCCAGTAGGGCTTGTCGTCGAGGCGCCGGGAGCGGATGGCCTCCGTTGCCGGCGTCGGCTCCACGTCAGCCAAAAGAGCCGCGACGTCGCAGGCCACCGTCACCGTGCCGGGCCTGTCGAGAACGCGCGTGCTCAGCTTGCCGCCGTCCCCGGGCTCCCCCACCGCCACGTGATCGACGGCGAACTCGAGGACGTGCGAGAGGCCGTCACCACAGTAACTGCGGCCATCCTTCACCCCCTTTACCCAGGCATCGAAATCGAGCGGCTGCCCCTCGTCGAGCTTCACGTAGATCCGCCCCAGCCCCACCTTGTCGCCGTAGATGCAAGGGAAGTCGGTCTCGCCGCTGATGCGTGGCGTGAGGCCGCAGTTGAGGGTGTGGTACCAGACATTCAGCTCCCACACCGCCGGCGTGTCGACCGCCGAGAGGAAGTCGCACACGCCGGTCGCCGCCGTGACGACATATTCATTGGCACCAATCCCGTCGAAGCGGGGCATGGCGTAGTCGGGAAGCTTGGCCGCGGCCTTTCCCGGCCAGTCACCCGCCGGCCGCTGGCCGCGGAACTCGCGCCCGCCCCCCGGCAGCACGTCGGGGAGCTCGAGCCCCCAGCCGGAATGGCTGTAGCCGACAACGCCCCCCTGCTCCCGCCCCCAGGCGAGGACCGGCTGCGTCCAGCTCGGCCACTCCTCGATCAGCGTCGTGCCGGGGTAGTCGTCCTCGGTGAGCCGCAGGAGGCAAAGGTGGCCGGCGTGCGACGAGGGGAAACCGCTCACCTCGACGTCGTAGCGCATCAGCGACTGCGGCGTCGAGAGGGCCGATGTCCGCCCTTCGAAGTGCTCCTTCTGGGCATACCAGCACGGCCCCCAGGAGAGGATGCAGCCGACGTCGAGATTCTCGCCAACGATGTGCCGCATCATGTCGGCCGGGCCGACCCCCGCGGTGGGATTTTCATAATGAGCGCAACCGGCGGCGTGGACATGGTGGTCGCCGGAATACCAGCGGCGCTGCGACGGCTGGATCCAGCGCTCGAGC
Organism: Planctomycetia bacterium; assembly: GCA_037147115.1. Lineage (GTDB taxonomy): Bacteria > Planctomycetota > Planctomycetia > Pirellulales > UBA1268 > QWOP01. Next base: position 3,395 of record JBAWVV010000304.1, read on the forward strand.
CGGAAGTCCTCGCGGTGGGTCGCGGCGCCTGCGGGGACCGTGATCGTCGTCCGCGCCACCCGGTATTCGGGGCCGCGGGAGAGCTCAACGGAATACTCGCCGGGGGGAAGGGTGATTGTTTCGCCGTCGGCTCGATAGACCTGATCGTGGAAAAAGAAGTCGGGGGCGAGGCGGCGGGCGGGGTTGGGGTGGACGCGGCCGAGCCGATCGCGGAACACGAACGACGCGGTTGTCGCAGCGCCGTCGTAGTCATGGACGCCGAGGGTCACCGCCACCGCGGGGAGACACTCAAAGAGGATCGGGACGGTGGCCCGGAAGCCGAGATCCTGCGTTCCCTGGCCGACATTGAAGCCGAGCGACGCCTCGCGCTTCCCCGCATCGCGGGCATGGAGCTGGAGGATGCGGTATTCGAGCGCCAGCCCCGACAGCTCCGGCTCAAGTGGCTGCGCCGTGAAAAACGTGGCATCGAGCCAGCGGTCGGCGGCGTCCTCGGGCGAGAGCTCGATCCGCGGATCGGGGCTACCACTGCTCCGCTTCACCATCGGCTTCAGCTGCGGCCCCTCGACGCGCAGCGGCGGCGTGATCCCGGCGAGGTTGTGAACCTTGACGAGGAACGTCCGCCAGCCCTGCTCGACGAGCTCCTTCGCAGCCGGCCCCTCGACGACCGACACCCGGCTCTCGGCATTGATCGTCACTCCCGTCACGCAGAGCGGATCGAGGATCGTTTGGATCGCGGCGGTCGCGCGGCCGGCATCTCCTCCGTTGCCCGCGGCCAGCAGCGCCGCCTTCGTCGGCTCTGGCAACGGGCTGCCGACGACGTCGAGGGCCTCGACAAGCCGCGCCGTCGCCGCCAAGAGGGGCTGGAGCTCGACCCGATCGACCCTCGGCAGCTCCGCGGCCTTCACAACACCGGAGGCCCACAGGCCCGCCAGGATCAAGAGCCTTCCCCCCCACCGAACGAACCGTTGCCTCTGCTGCATGACAAAGCTCCCCCACGCGTGACATCCTGCCGGGCTCGCGATCGCGGCAGCCCTGACGGGGAGCGATTCTAACGCTCCCGGGAAAAACACCCCCGGGGCCTCACAGCGCCGCGGATTTCGTTTATCCTGTGGCCGAGAACGGGTGGGGGATCCTCGGAGGGCGTTGACCGGTGCTCAAATCACGGCCGCTTGTTTGCTCGGTGGCGTTGGCCGCGGCCGCCCTCACCTTCGCGCCGGTGGCCCGGCCGGGCGTCAGCGCCGAGCCGGTCCTCGAGGCCCCCGTCGCCGCCCCGCCCGAGGCGGCCGGCATGACGGCGCTGTTCAACGGCCGGGACCTCGACGGCTGGTCGGGGGACCCGCGGCTGTGGAGCGTGCGCGACGGCGTGATCCATGGGGAGACGACCGCCGCGACGCCGGCCGACGGCAACACCTTCCTCCTTTGGACAGGGGGCGTGACGAAGGATTTCGAGCTCCGGCTCTCTTTCCGTTGCACCGCCGAGAACAACTCCGGCATCCAGTACCGCTCGCGGCACGTCACCGATCCCACGGTGCGGAATCCGTGGGTCGTGCGCGGCTACCAGCACGAACTGCGCAACGAATCAACCCTCCCCAACGTCGCCGGCTTCATCTACGACGAGGGGGGGAAACGCGGAAGAATCTGCCTCGTCGGCGAGCGCGCCCGGTGGACCGGCGACGGGAAGGTCGTCGACGCGATGCTCGTCGATCAGGCCGACTATGAAAAACTGTTTCGCGTCGACGACTGGAACGACGTCGTCATCCGCGCCGAGGGGAATCAGATCCGTCACTTCACCAACGGCCGGCTGACGCTCGATTTTACCGACGAGGATCCGGCGCTCGCGCTCCGCGGCGGGATCCTCGCCCTCCAGCTCCACGCCGGCAAACCGATGTGGGCGGAGTTCCGCAACCTCCGCATCCGGGAGTTGCCCTAGATATGGTTCCAAAGCCTGAGCGTTGCTGGTCGTCGACGGCGTGGCGGCGCCGCGCTTCCGCGGCCATCGGCCTCTTGATCTTGGCATCGATTTCGGCGCTGGCCAGCGCCCAGCCCCCCGGGCCCCCTCCGGGCGCGGCGCGGGCTGCGTCCACCG
>JBAWVV010000305.1:0-5463 GCA_037147115.1 Planctomycetia bacterium
GCTCACCGCCACCGGCGACGTGCTCTCCTCCGATCCCACCAGCACCGCGCCGAACGTCCTCGCCACCACCGCCCGGGTCAGCGCGATCTCCAAGGCGGACGGGATCATCACCCTGCGGACGGCCATCGGCACCCTCGGTGCCCAGGCCAACGGCGACATCACGATCTCGGAGCTCGACTCGCTCACCCTCGGGGAGCCGACCGGCCCGGTGGGCTTCCAGTCGGTGTTGTCGACCGCCGGGAACGTGAAGGTCACGGCCGGTGGAACGATCAGCGCTACCGACGTGCAGGCCACGGCCAGCAAGATGGGCGTCATCCTCACCAGCACCGGCGGCGGCGTCCAGCTCGGCAGCGTCGTCACAAGCGCGCTCAATGGCTTGGTGACCGTCACGGCCAACAAGTCGATCACCGACGGCGACACGAAGCTCGACGTGACGGCGAAGAACGTCGTCCTCACGTCGACCACTGGCTCAATCGGCGCCGTCGATGATCCGATCGAGCTCTCCGTGGCCACGGTCACGGCCTCCGCGCCGGGCTCGATCTACTTCGGCAACGACCAGGCTCTCTCGATCGGCGCGATCACCGGCGGCACGGTCGGGATCTCCGCCAATGGCGCGATCACCCAGACCGGCGTCATCGACGTGGCGTCGCTGGCCGTCACCGGCAACGGTGCGGCGATCGTTCTCGACTCGCAGGCCAACAAACTCGGTGCCTTCGGGGCGACGAACCTCCCCAGCCCGAACGGCCCCGGCACCGTCGTCGTCAAGGATACGAGCGGTTCCCTCGACATGCTCGCCAGCGACGTGGCGAGCCTCGTGATCACGGCCGCCGGCCCGGTCACGCAGTCAGGCGCCATCAGCGCCCCGAAGCTGACGATCACCGGCAGCGGCAAGGACGCGATCAGCCTCGACACCCAGCCGAACTCGATCGGCGTCTTCACCGCTTCCAACGGCACCGGTGGCGTTGGCATCAAGGACGCCGTCGGCTCGCTCGACATCGCCTCGATCCAGGGCGGCCCGGTGAACATCGTCGTCGGCGGCCCGCTGACGCAGTCGGGGGGGATCAACGCCACGGCCCTCACCGTCACCGGCAACGGCTCGGAGATCAAGCTCGACACCCAGACCAACAAGGTTGACTCCTTCGGGGCGGTCAATCCGTCCGGGACCGTGATCTTCCAAGATGCCACCGGCGGCCTCGTGCTCACGAAGTCCAACGCCGGACTCCTCTGGATCAAGGCGGCCGGGGCCGTGACGCAGTCGGCGCCGATCGTGGCCGCAAACCTCACCGTTCAGGGAACGGCCGTTGATCCGATCACGCTCGACACGCAGGACAACGAGATCGGCACCGTCGCCGTCGCCAACGGACTCGTGGCCCCGGTGTCGATCAAGGACACCAGCGGTGATCTCGACGTCGCCTTCATCGATGGCGGGCCGGTGACGCTGACTGTGGCTGGTGGCCTGACGCAGTCGGGCTACATCCACGCCACCGACCTGGTCGTCAACGGTGGCGGCAGCGGGCCGATCACGCTCACCAACGCCGACAACACCGCCAACACGTTCAAAGCGACCAACGGCACCGCAGACATCACCTACAACGACTCGGTCGGCAACCTCGTACTCGTCGGGCTCGAGGGGGGCAAACTCGCGATCAGCGCCGTGGGCGACATCACGCAGACCGGGCCGATCACCGGGCTGTCGCTCAACGCCGTCTCCTCCGCAGGCGGCGTGAAGCTCACCAATGAGCTCAACGACATCGACACCGTAACGGGCACGACCGTCAAGGACTTCGTCTACACCAACTACGGCACATTTGCCGCCGGACCGATCACCGCCTCCGGCGCGAACTCGAACATTGTTCTCACGAGCATCGCCGGCGACATCAACGTCGTCGACAACCTGACCGCCACGAATCTCGTCGCGCTCAACGCCCCCAACGGCACGTTCAAACTCCAGTCGCCGGCCGTGATCAGCGCCCAGGTCCTTTCCTACACCACGCTCACGCCGCCGAGCTACAACCCCGCCGACGTCCCCGACACGATCGCCGTCGACGGCAATCTGACGATCAACAAGCCCGGCCAGGCGGTGACGTTCGGCAACTTCGCCTCCACCGGCACGATCAAGATCACGGCCGACTCGATCACCGTCAACGGACCGCTCGTGACGACCGGCACGAAGCAGTCGATCGTGTTGACGGCCCTCACCGGCGGCGTGACCTTCGTCGGGACAGGATCGGCCGAGAACGCGCCGGCCCTCGGCGGGACGACGAGCGTGACGGCGGCCGGTGCCATCACCGGCGCCACGACCGACCCGCTCTCCGGTGCAACGCTCACGCTTGCCTCAGGGGGCGCGACCACCCTCCCCGGCGTGCTCACCGCGGGCACGCTCACGGCGAGCTCCACCGGCGGCGCCATCACGCTGACCAATGCCAAGAACGACTTCACGACCGTCAAGGTCACCAACGCGACCCGCGCCGTCAGCCTGACCGACGTCAACGCCCTCTCGGTCGCCGGCATCACCGGCGGGGCGGTCGCCCTCACCGTCGGTGATCACTTGACGCAGACCGGAGCGATCGTCGCTACGAGCCTCACGGCCACCTCGACGACGAAGAACTTCGGAAACATGGATCTCGTCAATCCGGGCAACGACGTCGGCACGCTTTCGGTCGACAACGGCACGCGGCAGGTCCTGTTCACCGACAAGAACGGCGTCATCATCGGCGGGGTGAAGGCGGGGATCTTCACGCTCACCACGGCCGGCGAGATCTCGCAGACCGGGCCGATCGTTGCGGCCGGTGCGACCACGATCACCAACAGCACCGCCGGGGCGATCACCCTCGCCGACAGTGGCAACGACTTCACCTCCATCAAGGTGAGCAACGGCGCGCGGAACGTGACTGTGGTCGACAAGAACGACATCGCGATCGCCGGGGTGACCGCCGGGCAGTTCACCCTCGCCACCGGAGGCGCCGTCACGCAGACCGCCGCGATCACCGCCAGCGGCATCGCCGTCGCGACGGGCTCCGGTCCGGTCACGCTCACCAACGCCGGCAACGACGTGACCACGCTGCAGATCACGAGCGGCACGCAACCGGCCTCGTTCACCGACAAGAATGCCGTCAGCCTGTCGACAATCGCTGCCGGGGCCTTCACGCTCCGGGCCGGCGGCGCGGTAACCCAGACCCAGGCGGCCACGACGACGTCGTTCGACGTCGCCACGACCGTCGGCGGCGTGGCGCTCGGCAACGCCGGCAACTCGCTCGGCACCCTGTCGGCGAATCTCTCGGCAGCCGGGGCTCCGCTGACGGTGGTCAACAGCGGCATCCTCCGGGTGGCGCAGGTGTCGACCTTGGGTCAGATCACGATCAGCACCCTCAACGGCGGCAACGTCAACATCGGCCCTGCCGCGACGCCGTCCCCGACGCTGCAGACCACGAGCACGGTCAACTTCGCCGGGGTCTCCGGCGGAATCGTGATGGCCAATGGTGGCACGATGGTTGCCCCCGGCGGCGTCACCGTCCCGGCAGGCAAGAGGATCCAGTGGACCCTGACGAGCTCCGCCAACTCCGGCGCCGGCTCGCTCCGCGACACGCTCCAGTCGATCAACTCCCTCAAGGCCCCGGCGCAGGTTACCTACAACGCTCCGGCAACGATCAACCTCACTTCGGCCCTCCCCACCATCACCGTCCCGCTCTCGGTGGTCGGCAAGAGCCAGCTGACCCTCGACGGCAGTGCCGCTGGGGCCGGCGTCAACGGCCTGTGGTTCAGCAGCACGGCCAAGGGGAGTACGTTGAACGGCGTGACGTTCCAGAACTTCGGCGGGGCCGGCGTGAACATCGTCGGTGCAGCCGGGACGACGGTGACGGCGATCACCGTCACCAACAGTGCGATCGGCCTGCGGGCCAGCGGCGTGCTCGCCTCCGCCGGTGTCAACTCGCTGGTCACAAGCTCGACGTTCATCGGGAATGTCCAGGGGGCCTACCTCAACGCCACCGGCCTGAGCTTCGGCCTCACCGGCCAAGGGAACACTCTCACCGGCAACGCCACGACAACCGCCGGCATCTACATGACCGGTGCCGCGGCCGGGACGCTCGTTCAGGGGAACAACATCAGCCAGGCGACCACCGGCATCTCGATCAACTCCGTCACCGGGGCGCTGATCGGCGGCACGGCAGCCGGCCAGTTCAACACGGTGGCCTATGCCACCACTGGCGTCTTCGGCACCGGCACCTGCTCGGGATCGTCGGTGGTCAAGACGGCCTTCGGCAGTGCCGTGACGACGAAGTACAACACGGCCGGTGCCCGTGGGCTGTCCGTGATCCAGTGATCGGCCAAGGCACAGAACGTACGGTCTGAAACGCTCGGGGGGATGGTGGCCGCCATCCCCCCGCTGTTTTGGCCGCCGACCGCTCGGGCATCGGTGCTGCTGGCGGGCCTGACCAATCGACGCCGCATCCCGCCGGAGTGTCGGTCAGACCGCCCGATCGATGACGTCGTGGCCGCCGTCCTTCGTGCGCCGGATGAAGAGGATGTTGAGCGTCCGCAGGAAGGTGTGGAGGCCGGCATCCTGGATCGGGAGAATGTGGGCCGGCTGGCCCGACTCGTTGTGGTGGGAGTGCCACAGCCCCGGCGGCGTCACGAACGCCGAGTGGGGCTTCCAGTCGACCCGGATCCCGTCCTTAATGCTGCCGTCGCGGTCGAGGGTCTGCCCGACCATCGTGTAGCACCCCGGGCGGGCATCGACGACGAGGTCGAGGGCCACCGACTGGTGCCGGTGCGGGGCCTGGAGAGCACCCACCGGCAGGAGCCCGAACATCGCCCAGATGACATGGGTGACGGTCATCGTGTGGGGAAAGAGCCGGTTGCCGAGAAGGACGCTCAACCGGTTGGCCGTGGCGCTCGAGGGATCGCGGAGCACCCCGTCGAGGGCCTCGAGGATCGCCTCTCTGGCGTAGAGCGTCGGCGTAAACTGCCGCTGCGTTGCCTCGGCCCCCAGATAGCGGAGGAGCGGTTCGTCGTTGACCCAATAGAGGGCCGCATCCTCGCTCGCCGCGTGGAGCATCCGGCTGCGGGCCGGCAGGGTGAACAGATCCCCGGCCTTCCAGGGAATCGTGGCCGGATCCGCCGCCCCTGCGGCGGGGCTGCTCGTGCCGCTGCCGCGCATCACGAAGAACAGGTGGCTCGTGGCGTTGGCATCGGTGAGCACCGCCTCGCCGGCCCGGACACGGACAAAGCTCGCACACAGTCCCGGACTCGTGGCTGGCCCGGCGCACCCCAGCACGGCCGAATTGTCGAGCGGTAGCACACGCGAGCCGCCCCGCTCGTGGAGCTCGGCATCGAACCTGGTCAGCGGCACCTCGCCGGTGGCGCCCTCGACGAAAGGATTGGAGGCGTAGCGGTAGTCGTGGTAGCGGGCCGACGCGGTCAGGTGCGAGAGCCCCTGCGGATCGGGCGTGTGATTGGCCATGG
>JBAWVV010000306.1:0-5448 GCA_037147115.1 Planctomycetia bacterium
GACGAGGTCCTCCGAGAAACGACGAAACTTTTGCCGGCCCCGCCGACGAACCACCAGCAAGTCAGCGCGGCTCGTCGGTGACGCAGCCTTCGCTCGCGGGGGCGACGCAGCGGATGTACTTGGCGAGGATCCCACGCGTGGCTTTCAGCGGCGGCGCGGTCCAGGCAGCGCGGCGCTTGGCGAGATCGGCGTCGGAGACGGCGACGTCGAGCCGGCCGCTGTCGCCGTCGATCGTCACCACGTCGCCATCGTGAACCAGCGCGATCGCTCCCCCTTCCTGCGCCTCTGGCACGACATGCCCGACGATGAAGCCGTGGGAGCCGCCGGAGAAGCGGCCGTCGGTGATCAGCGCCACGTCGTTGCCCATGCCGGCGCCCATCAGGGCCGAGGTTGGCGTGAGCATCTCGGGCATCCCCGGGCCCCCCTTCGGCCCCTCGTAGCGGATGATGATCACGTCGCCACGCTGGATCTTCCCCTGCTCGAGGGCGGCGAGCATCGCCTCCTCGCTGTCGAAGACGCGGGCCGGCCCCTCGAACCGGGCCCCTTCCTTGCCGGTGATCTTGCCGACGGCGGTGCCGGGGGCGAGGTTGCCCTGGAGGATCGTGATGTGGCCGGTCGCCTTGATCGGCTCCTCGAGCGGATGAATCACCTTCTGCCCCGGCGTGAGGCCGTTGTTCGTGGCGAGGTTCTCAGCCAGCGTTTTGCCGGTGCAGGTGAGGCAGTCGCCGTCGAGGAGCCCCTTGTCGAGCATGTATTTCATGAAGCCGCTGGTGCCACCGACGGCATGGAGATCCTCTTGGACATAGCGGCCACTGGGCTTCAAATCGGCGATGTAGGGAATGCGGCGGGCGACGGCCTGGAAGTCGGCCGGCGTGAGCTCGACTTCGACGGCCCGGGCCATGGCGATGAGGTGGAGGACGGCGTTGGTCGAGCCGCCGAGGGCCATCGTCACCACGATCGCGTTCTCGAAGGCGCGGCGCGTCATGATGTCGCGGGGCTTGATGTCACGCTCGAGGAGGTTCTTGACCGCGGCCCCGGCTCGGCGGCATTCGTCGAGCTTGGCCGGATCGACCGCCGGGATGCTGGCGCTGTCGGGAAGCGACATGCCGAGGGCCTCGATCGCCGTGGCCATCGTGTTGGCGGTATACATGCCGCCACAGGCGCCGGCGCCGGGGCAGGCCTGACGGACGACACTCGCACGGCGCGAGTCGTCGATCCGCCCGGAGACGTATTCCCCGTAGCACTGGAAGGCCGAGACGATGTCCAGCGGCGTGCCGTCGGCGAGGTGGCCGGCCCGAATCGTGCCGCCGTACACCATCAGCGCCGGCCGATTGAGCCGTCCCATCGCGATCAGACAGCCGGGCATGTTCTTGTCGCAGCCGGGGATCGCCACCATGCCGTCGTACCACTGGGCCTGCATCACCGTCTCGATCGAGTCGGCGATGATGTCGCGGGAGGGGAGCGAGAAGCTCATCCCGTCGGTCCCCATCGAGATCCCGTCGCTGACGCCGATGGTGTTGAACCGCATCCCCACCATGCCGGCAGCCGTCACCCCCTCCTTGACGACCGTCGCCAGCTCACCGAGATGCATGTTGCAGGTATTTCCGTCGTACCACATGCTCGCGATCCCGACCTGGGCCTTGTCGAGGTCGGCCGGCTCCAGGCCGGTGCCGAGGAGCATGGCCTGCGAAGCGCCCTGCGAGCGGGGCTGCGTGATCCGGGAACTGGTGCGGTTGATGGCGGCCATGGCGCGGAGGGATCCTTGGGGAAGTGTTCGCGGCGGAGGGGGCGAAGCGGCCTAGCCCGGAGCGGAGCCGAGCGGGCAGAATAGTCTTTCACAAACCCGTTGGAAAGCGACCGGAGACTCCCGCGCCACCATGTCGACCCACCTCCGCCCGCCGAAGTTCGTCTACTTCGATCTCGGCAACGTGATCGTCAATTTCGACCGCGAACATGCCGTCCGCCAGATGGCAGAGGTCGCCGCAATCACCCCCGCGGCGACCCACGCCGCCGTCTTCGAGGGGGGGCTGCAGGCGAAACTTGAGCGGGGAGAGATCGATTGGAAGGCCTTTCACGACGCCTTCAGCCGGGCGACCGGGTCGACGAGCGACCCGGCGCGGCTCGCCGATGCGGCCAGCGACATGTTCAGCCTCAACGTGGCGATGCTGCCGGTGATCGCCGCCGTCGAGCGGGCCGGTTTGCCGGCGGGGATCCTCTCCAACACCTGCGCCCCGCACTGGAACCATCTCCTCGCCAAGCGCTATGCGGTGCTTCCCGGCCGGTTCTCCGTGCTCGTCCTCTCGCACGAGGTCGGTGCCCTCAAACCCGATCCTTCGATCTACGGGGTCGCGGCCCGGATGGCAGGAGTGCCCCCCGAGGCGCTCTTCTTCACCGACGACGTCCCGGAGCATGTCGAGGCGGCCCGCGCGGCCGGCTGGGATGCGGAGGTGTTCACGACGGCTGCCCAGCTCGCCGACGACCTCCAGGCCCGGGGCCTCAATCTCGGGCTGTGAACGCAGCCGCCAGGGCCACGATCAAGCTCGCCTCGTCGATCCGCCCCTCTGCGACGGCACGACCGTCGACGGTGACAACGGGAACCCGGAGTCCGTACACACCCTCGAGGGCACTGTCGCCGCCGATCTCCACGATCCGGGCCCGGGGGGCATGGTGGAAGAGAATATCCTCGACGGCTTCGCAGAGGTGGCAGCCGCGGCGGGTATAGAGGACGACGTCCATGGGGAAGGGGATGTCCGGGGCGTCGGACGGCCGCCGGGGTCGCCCGTCGGCAAGCCCTCCCCCCGGAACTCCCGGCGGGAAGGGGAGCGAGTCGGCACGCCGACCCACGCCTGATAGGATAACGCCTTCTTCCACTCCCTTCTCCCGCCCCCCTGCGGCATGAGCGACTCCTCGCAGACGCTGGACGACTTCCTCCGCGTGCTCCGCGCCAGTGGCCTCGTCGATCCTGCCAAGATCGATCAGGCCCTCAGCCCGTGGACCGACACGGAGGGGCGGCGGCCGCTCGGCGGCGAGCCGGTCCCGGAGGGGCTCGTCACGGTGCTGGTCGAGTCAGGGCGACTGACGCCGTGGCAGATCGACCAACTCCGCAAGGGGCGCCACAAGGGCTTCGTCCTCGGGAAATACAAGCTGCTGAGGCTCCTTGGCGCTGGCGGCATGAGCAGCGTTTACCTCGCCGAACACGCCACCCTCCACCACAAGGTGGCGATTAAGGTTCTGCCGGTAAAGCGCGTTGACCAGAGCTCCTATCTGGCGCGCTTCGAGCGGGAGGCGCAGGCCTCCGCCAGGCTCAACCATCCCAACATCGCCCGGGCGTTCGACCTCGAATCGTCGGGATCGATCCATTTCATCGTGCTCGAATACATCGACGGCATGGATCTCTACGCCAAGGTCAAAGCTGAGGGGCCACTCGATGTCCGCGAGGCGGCGGACTATCTCCGGCAGGCGGCGACAGGGCTTCAGTACGCCCACGACGAGGGGCTCATCCACCGCGACATCAAGCCGGCCAACTTGATGCTCGACAAGCGGGGGACGGTGAAGATCCTCGACATGGGACTGGCCCTGGCCAACGGCGACGAGGGGGCTTCCCTGACGCGCGAGCATGACGAGAAGGTGCTCGGCACCGCCGATTACCTGGCGCCGGAACAGGCCCGCGACAGCCACAAGGCCGACCGGCGCAGCGACGTCTACTCCCTCGGCTGCACCCTCTACTTTCTCCTTGTCGGCAGAGCGCCGTTCGCCACCGGACCGCTCGCCGAGCGGCTTCGCGCCCACATGAACGAGCCTCCGCCGAATCTCCTCGAGAAACGGCCAGACGTCCCGACCGCGATCGCCGAGCTGTACTTCCGGATGATGGAGAAGCACCCCGACGCCCGCCCCCAGACCGCGCAGGATGTCGCCGACGCCCTGGCCGCTTGGCTCGTTTCGACGCCGGCACCGCAGCGCTCCGGCCGGATCGATCCCCCGCGCCGGGCCCCGCGGCGTTCCTCCGCCGAGGGCCAGGCCACGCCGGGGCCACGCCGGCAACCCGGCCCGGTGGTGCGCAGCGGACCCGGGAGTGGGTCCGGACCGATCGGTTCCTCGGGGCTGATCGGCAGCGGCCCTGGCTCCGGCTCGCTCCCCGACTCGGGGCGCGGCGGCGAGGAGAGCTCCGACCGTTCCGGGGTCGAGGGCCTGCCGCGCATCGATACGTCGTCTGCCCCATCACGGAAGGGCTCAGGGACACGGGCCGGCGGAGCATCATCACCTCTCCGCGGCAAGCCTGCGGCTTCCCCGCAGGCCCCGCCGGCCGCTCCCTCCGAGGAGCCCTCGCGGCCGAAGCCCAAGACCTCTTGGACCGACATCCATTTCCAGGGGCTGCCGATCCTGTTTTGGATCTTGTTCCTCGCCGGGATCGGCGCTGCGGTCGGGCTGGCCATCGCGTTTGTTCGCTCGCGAGGGTGAGCTGCGGGCTCCCCGAGGGGCCCTCCCCCTCTCAAACGCTGGTCAAAGGGCTGGCCAACTGCGTGTCACCCCAGCCTCCACACCCCCTCGGCGAGCTCGTCGAGGGCGGCGCGGTGGGTGAGGTCGTAGTCGAGCGGCGTGAGCGTGACATGGCCAGCTGCGAGGGCCGTGACATCCGATTCGTGCGGCGACGGCGGCGGGGGCGGATCGTTCGTCGCCCAGTAGTAGGATCGGCCGCGGGGATCGACGCGCCGCTCGTAGGCCTCGCCGTACCGGGCCGTGCTCATCGGCACGACCCGCAGCTCACGGCGCCCGGTCAGGGCAGACGTCGGGATGTTGAGATTGAAGAGGCTTCCAGCCGGCGGGGAGCGGCGGAGCAGTTCGGCGATCACGTCGATGGCGATTGCGGCGGCCCGGTCGTAATCGGCATGCTCGTCCCATTCGAGGCTGACGGCCACGCTCGTGATTCCGAAGAAGGCTCCCTCGATCGCCGCCGCCACCGTGCCTGAATAGAGGACATTGATCCCGGCATTGAGGCCGCTGTTGATCCCGCTGACGACCACATCGGGCCGGCGGGGGAGGAACTGGGTGATCCCCAGCTTGACGGCATCGGCCGGGCTGCCGTCGACGGCCCATCCTCGGCTTTTCTGACCGTCGAACACCTGCTTCGCCGTCAGCGGTGTGAGGAAGGTGATCGCATGCCCGACCCCGCTTTGCTCGGTCGATGGGGCAACGGCGACGACATCGCCGAGGCGGGTCAGGGCCCGCTCCATCGCGGCCAAGCCGGGGGCAAAAATCCCGTCGTCATTCGTAAGCAGGGTGAGCACTGAACCTCCTCGGGGGGGCTGGCGACGCCATCGGGCCGGCCGCGATCGTACCCCCTGCGCGTCTGAGGCGGGAAGTTCCCCAGGGCAGCCGTCCCCCGCCCGGCGGACGGGGGCTGGGGGAATTCGCATCGAATTGGAACACCGATCGGTCCAACACCTATAC
>JBAWVV010000307.1:0-5442 GCA_037147115.1 Planctomycetia bacterium
GGCGGGGGGAAACGGCGCGTGCCGGGAGTTTGTCGAGGGGATGCTGCCGGAGCCCCGCCGGGACGAGCTGATTTCGCTCTGGCTGGCATCGCTGCGAACGCCGGCCAACTGACCGGCGGGATGGTCCGCCGGCTGCGCCGACAGAGAGCCCTTGCCGTGGATCGTCGCGGCATGTGCGGACGGCTGAGGAAACCACGGAGTGCCGCGATGACGACGTTTTCACAGATCAAAGAACACTTCTATGGTCGCTTCCCCGACCTGACGGTGTTCGATTGCCGTCCTGATCTCAACGTTGTCAAGTGCGCGCTGGAGGCGGTGCAATTCATCGCCCAGGGATTCAAGTTCCCGCACGACACCCATCTCGTCTGGAGCCCTGCCGCCTTTGTAGCGCGGGGGGTGTTGTCGGCACTTCGGAGGCCCAGCGCACCTGTTCCCCACGAGGTGCGCGATCGGAGCGTGATGTTCGCCGTCGATGTCTCGAGGGCGACGACCGTCGATGGCCGCGTCGTCTCCACTTACTTCCATCGGCTCGCCACGGCGATCCCGGCCGCGGAGCAGATCGTCGTAACGAATAATCGAGCGTGGTTCACAGGGTGGGGAGATTACGAGGTCGCGGATCATCGGCGCAGCTTCCCCGGCCCCGAGATGATCGCGCTGAAACGGGATCTTCTCGACGTCCATCGTCGTGTCGCCGCGACCGGACTGTTGAGCCAACCGGAGGGGATGGCGTTCCAGCACGCCCTGGCCCGATTGCATGCGGGGTACGGCGGGTGGATATCGGCGCTGCGCGCCGCCCGCCCGCGGACGCTTGGTCTCTTGTGCCATTACCACAAGGAGGGATTGATCTACGCGGCGCGCTCCTGCGGCGTCCGTGTCGTCGAGTTCCAGCACGGGCTGATTGATCGCAACGACATCTTCTACTGCATGCCGGCCGCCGTGCGTGATGTGCGCGCAAGGGCGCTGTTCCCCGACACCATGCTGACGTACGGCCCTTACTGGTCGGGGATCCTCCGCGAAGGCCACGAGTTCGCGGCCACGTCCATCGACGAGATCGGCTATTACCTCCAACCCGATTCCTCGATCGACGAGGATACGCGGGCTTTCTGCACCGGCGCGGCCACCGTGATGGTGGCCACGCAGCCGAGGACCGCCGAGGCGTGCCGGGCCTACATCGCCTTCCTTATCGATCGGCATCGTGGAGATGACGGCGTTCGCATCCTCATACGGTCCCACCCCGCCGAAGGACCTCGCGATTACGAACAGTTTGCCGCCGAGCCGAATGTCCGGATCGCCAACCGCGGTGGGATCGACCGGTTGCTGCCGCTGGTGCGGGCGGTCGTCTCCGTCTATTCGACGGTGCTCTTCGATGCCATCCGCCATGGCATCCCCTCGTACGCGGTGCACGATCCGGCCTACGCCGACTACATCGGATCGATTTCGGCGACCCATGCCATCCGCTTCATCGACGCCCGCCAGTCGCCGTTCGACAGCACACCCGTCGTGCCTGACGATCCGGGGCGGTTCTACCTCGACTTCCGCCCCGACGTTCTCGAGCGCCACCTCCTTGCCGCCGGATGAGCCGACGTCCCCTTCCCAGGTCCGCGAGGAGCCCCATGGCCGACCTGTTTTCCGCGGCGAGAGCCGCCAACGTCGCCCGGGCCGCGCCGCTGGCAGCCCGGATGCGGCCGCGCCGGCTCGCCGACTACGTGGGGCAGGAGCATGTCATCGGGCCCGGTCGGCTCCTGCGGCGGCTCGTCGAATCGGACCGGATCGGATCGGTGATCCTCCATGGTCCGCCGGGGGTGGGAAAGACGACGCTCGCCGAGATCATCGCCCGCGAGACGCGGCGCCGCTTCGTCGAGCTCTCCGCCACGGCGTCGGGGGTCAAGGAGGTGCGCGAGATCCTCGACGCCGCCCGCCGCCGCCTTGAGGACGACGGCCAGCGGACGTGCCTGTTCGTCGACGAGATCCACCGCTTCAACAAGGCCCAGCAGGATGTCCTCCTCCCTGATGTCGAGCAGGGAACGATCGCGCTCATCGGCGCGACAACGCAGAATCCGTCGTTCGCGCTCACCAGCGCCCTCGTCAGCCGCAGCCGCCTGTTCGCTCTCGAGCCCCTTTCCAGCGCCGACGTCGCCGCAGTCCTCCGCCGGGCCGTCGCCGACGGTGAGCACGGGCTCGGTGCGGAGCAGGTCTCGATCGACGACGATGCCCTCGCCTTCCTCGTCGAGTCGTCAGACGGCGACGCCCGCCGGGCGCTGGGGGCGCTCGAGATCGGGGTCCTTTCCGAGACGCGCCGCCCCCTCGTCTTCACCCTCGAGCTGGCCCGCGAGAGCGTGCAGCGCAAGGCGCTGGTCTACGATGCCGGCGACACGCATTACGACTGCGCCAGCGCCCTCATCAAGAGCATCCGCGGCAGCGATCCCGACGCCGGTCTCTACTGGCTCGCCCGGATGCTCGAGGGGGGCGAAGACGTCCGCTTCCTCGCCCGCCGGCTCGTGATCCTCGCCAGCGAGGATGTCGGTAATGCCGACCCGCGGAGCTTGCTGGTGGCGGTGGCGGCGATGCAGGCGACCGAGTTCGTCGGGCTCCCCGAGTGCCAGCTCGCCCTGTCGCAGGCCGTCACCTACCTGGCGCTGGCTCCCAAGAGCAACGCCTGCACGACGGCGATCGCGGCGGCCCGTCATGATGTCCGCGAACGGGCTGTGATCCCGGTCCCCCGGCATCTTCAAGACCGTCATTCGGCGGCCGCGAAGGCCTTCGGCCGCGGGGAGGGATACCGCTACGCCCACGACCATCCCGACGGCATCGCTGCCCAGGATTATCTCGGGGTCGAGAAACGGTATTACGAGCCGACCGACCGGGGGGAGGAACGCGATCTCGCCCTCCGGCTCGAGGAGATCCGCCGCCGGCTCGCGGGCGGCTGATGGCTGTCGCTTGCGATGTGGGCGATGGCGATCGACCGGCCGCAGTGGGATGCCGCCGTTTCCCTGTTTCCCTGGGCCGCCGCCGGATGGGGCAGTACCATTGGGAGCCGAAGGGCATTCTGTCGGGTGCCGGGGTGATGGGAGCGGGGTGGATCGTGACGAAAGACTCAGAGCTGATGCAGGGAGAGCATGCGGATCCGCCCGCGGCCCCGCTCGATGGGCCGGCCGGCAGCGCCGCGGTGCCCACCGACGCCGGCAGTGTTGGGGCCCTGCAACGGAGCCTCCGGCAAGCCACCCTTGGCTTGGCCGCCTACACCGTCGTCGCCCTGGGGTTGATCGGGTGGTCGCTGCGGCGCGGACGCCTCTCCGACGTGGTGCTGCTGCTGGTGGCGATGGCCGTGACGCTGTCGCCGATCCTCAGCTACCGCAAGCAACTGCGCAAGCGTCTGCGGGCGATCGCCGGCGGTGAGGGCACCGTGGAGCGGGCGCCGACGGAAGGCGTCGCCGGGGAAGGAATCGACTCCGGGGCCCAGGGTGGGTCTCCCCCGTCACCTTCCGCAAAAGCCTGATCACCCCCATGTCAAACAGCGCCTCCGATGGTCCGCTCGCCCGGCCCGATGATGCCGGGGGGGCCGTTGCCGATTCCTCCCGCTTCGAGACCTTCGCGTGGGTGCTCCTCGACTGGGCAGCGAGTGCTTTCTCGACAATCTCGATCACGCTCCTGGTTGCCTACATCGAGAAGGTGGTTTTCGCCGGTCAGCCGTGGGGAGTGCCGGGGGGCGTGGTGTGGGCCTGGACGCTGGCGGTGGCGATGCTTGTGACGGCGCTGGCCGCTCCGTGGGTGGCGGCTTGGGCCGATCGGACGCACGGCCACCACCGTGCCCTCATGACGAGCATTGTCGCCGGTGGTGCGGCCTCGTTCCTCCTGGCGGCCCTCGCCCCGTCGGCGCGCGTCCCGATCGTCGTGGCCGTCGTCGTCGCCGCCGTTGGTTTCGACATGGCGGCGATCTTCACCGGGAGTCTGCTCCCGCGGATCGCCCGGGGCGCGCAGGCCGACCGGCTCTCGGCCATCGGCTATGCCGCCGGCTATGCGGGGGGGGCGGTGGCCCTGATCCTCGCCACCCGGGTGTTCGCGGCCCGGGCGTCGCTGGGGCTGACCGACGCCGGGGCGCTCCGCACGGCGTTTGCGATCATGGGGGGGTGGTGGATCGTGTTCTCCATTCCGTCCTTCTGGGTGCGCTTCGGCGCCGGTCACAGCAGCGTCCATGCGGCGACATCGTCTGGCGAACTGACCGGCTTCGCCCGGGCGCTGCTCCGCGGCGACGAGGGCTACGGGCGCCTCGGCAGCGTCCTCGGCGGCGCGATGCTCATTCTCGGCGCGATGCAGACGGCGATCAGCCAATTCTCCTCGGTCGCCCTCGAGGAGTTTCATCTCGATCCGCCGGCGCTGGTCGGCCTTGTGCTCCTCGTCCAGTGCGTCGCCCTCCCCGGGGCACTGGCCGTCGGATGGCTGTCGACCCGTGTCGGCCGTTGGCCGATGCTGTCGCTCTCCCTCGTCGGCTGGGTGATCGTGCTCGGGTCGGCGGGGTTCGTGACGACCCGTCCGCAGCTCACGGCGATGGCCGTCCTCCTGGCGCTGGTGCTCGGCGGGGCCGCGAGCGTGATCCGGGCGGCCGTGGCGGTGCTCGCACCGGCGGGGCGCTACGGCGCCACCTTCGGCCTGCTCAACGTCGGCTCGAAGCTGGCCGGATTTGTCGCCAGCCTCGTGTTCGGCGCCGTCTACGCGATCAGCGGGCACCCCCGCGCCGGCCTCGCCGCGCTCTTGGTCCAACTGATCCTCGGGTGGTGGCTCCTGTGGCGGGCCGGCGCCGGGGCGATGGAGGAGGGAAAGGACGACCGATGCGGTGTGTGATCCAGCGGGTGGGCCGGGCGGAGGTGACGATCGAGGCCCGCACGGTCGGCCGGATCGGGCCGGGGCTCCTCGTGCTCGTCGGCGTCGAGGAAGGGGATGCCTCGGCCGATGCCGACTGGGTGGCGGAGAAGACCGCGCGGATGCGGATCTTCGCCGACGAGGCGGGGAAGATGAACCGGAGCGTCGTCGACATCGACGGCGGCCTGCTCGTGGTCAGCCAGTTCACGCTCCATGCGGCCACGCAGAAGGGGAATCGCCCCAGCTTTCTCCGGGCGGCGCGGCCGGAGGAAGCGGTGCCGCTCTACGAACGCTTCCTCGCCGCGCTGGAGCGCGAGGCCGGCCGGCCGGTGGCCCGAGGGGTGTTCGCCGCCACCATGGAGGTGAGCCTCGTCAATGACGGTCCGGTGACGATTCTCCTCGATTCCCGGCGGCGCGAGTGAGTCGCGACGGTGGGCAGATCGCCGCTGAAAACCGGCTCTTGCCGGGGGGCAGTGGACCGGCGTGGTTTTCTGTTAGAATGTCAATCCAGCCGGTTATCGCGGTGGCTATAGCTCAGTTGGTTAGAGCACTAGATTGTGATTCTAGGGGTCGCGGGTTCGAGTC
>JBAWVV010000308.1:0-5428 GCA_037147115.1 Planctomycetia bacterium
CCCCACCCCGGTTCCCCCGGTGACGTCGACTGCGGCGCTGCCGGCGTCGATCGCCCCCCCTCCACCGGCGTGGGGAAGTCTTCCCGAGGGAAGACCAGTCGGTCGGACCGTCGACGAACTGCTCGACGTCCGCACCAACGGCCGGGCCCTGCTCGTCGCGGCAGGGGGGGCGGTGCTGACGGTGCTCGGCCTGAAGACCGTGCTCGGCGGTCGCCGACCGCGTCGCGGCAGACGGCGACTCCCACCCGAGGACGACTTCGAGTCAGACGACGACTGACAACGCAGCGGCCGCGGTCGGGAGCAGGTGAATTGCCGGAATCGCGGCGCCTCCCGATACTCTTTCTTGTGATGCACAGCGCCCCCCCCATCCCCGGGCCCCGAGATCTCTCCGGCATTCGTCTGGGGGGATATCGTCTCCTCCGCCGGCTCGGCAGCGGCGCGATGGCGGATGTCTATCTCGCGGAGCAGGCATCGCTGTCGCGGGCCGTCGCCGTCAAGGTGCTCCGCCAGGAGACCGCAGCCCGACCGAACGCCGTGCTTCGCTTCACGCAGGAAGCCCGGGCTGCCGCCGGGCTCGTGCATGGCAACATCGTGCAAATCCACGAAGTCGACTGCATCGACGGGCACCATTTCCTCGCCGAGGAATATGTCGCCGGCCCAACGCTCCGGACCTGGCTGCAGGAGCGCGGGCCCCTCGACGCCCGCCAGGCCCTCGCCCTGCTGGCGCAGGTCGGCTCGGCCCTCGATCGGGCGGCGGGGCAGGGGGTGGTTCACCGCGACATCAAGCCGGAAAACCTCCTCGTCACCCCCGCTGGGGAAGTGAAGGTGGCCGACTTCGGCCTGGCGCGGGTCTTGTCGGCAGCCGCTGACGGCCCGGAGCTCACCCAGGACGGCACCGCGCTCGGCACGCCCCTCTACATGAGCCCGGAGCAGGCCGAGGGACGTTCCATCGACACGCGCAGCGATCTCTATTCGCTCGGCGCTACCCTCTACCACCTCCTCGCCGGACGACCGCCGTTCGGCGGCTCGACGAGCGTGGCCGTGGCCCTCGCCCATCTCCACGAAGCGCCAGGTTCACTGGAGCAGCATCGCGACGACCTGCCAACGATCCTGACAACGATCGTGCTCCGGCTCCTCGCCAAGTCGCCGGCCGACCGCTATCAATCGCCCACCGAGCTGCTCCACGCGGTTGAATTGGCGGAAGAGGAACTTTTCCCCGGTTTCCCCAGGCAGAAATCCCCCCTCGCCTGGTCAGACGGCGGTTCCCCAGCCGACGGCCGGTTCCGCACCGGCGTCGAGGATTTCCGCGAGCGTTCCAGCCACGACGGCACGCGATCGCGCGGCCGGCGGGCCCCCGCCACGACCAACGAAGTGCGCACGGCCACGCTCCGCCTCCAATCGGCGATGGAGCGCGAGCGTTACGAGGCAGACGCGTCGCGCCGGGCCTGGATGACGCTCGCCATGGCGACGGCGGTGGCGCTCGGGGTGGGATTCGCCCTCGGTCGCACACCGCCGCGCCGTAGTCGCCTCTTCCGACTCCCCTCCCGGTGATCTCCCTCCGTCCGGCAGAAGCCGCCCGCCCGGGGTGCGCTGGGACCACCTGCACCGGTCTTGCGGGCTGTCGGAGGTGTCGGTCAAGCTCCGGGGAGGGACGGTCGATTTTCTAGGCAAGGGTCTTTCATCGCCGGAAAGAGCCCCTGGCAGCGAGTCCACGGCTTGACACCGGGGGCTCTGCTGCTAAAAGTTCAAGAGTGTTTCGCCCCCATCGTCTAGTGGCCCAGGACGTCGGGTTCTCAGCTCGAAAACCGGGGTTCGACTCCCCGTGGGGGTACTCGGGTCCGATCTCTGATCTTTCTGATCTCTGATCTCTGACTATCGAGCCGTACAGCCTGCCTCTGCCGGCTGTACGGCTTTTTTTATGCACACCGGTGAGCCGGTCGCCCCCGGGGAGCCAAGTCCGGTTTTTCCCGAGATAGTGGCTGCATCGCCGATGGCCTCAGCGGCATCGTTTTTTCATCGGTGAAGCGACGGTTTTTGGTGTCCGTCTCGAGCGGACAACGTCGACATTCACTCTGGGAGAGGACATCGTCCCGTCGACGGCGATCCGAACGTCCTCGGCCGACAACGTCCGACGTTCGCACCGGGATGCTCCGGGGCCTGTTGGTTGCCCCGGTGCCACCAATCACGTCGTGTCTTTCCCGTTGAGTCGATCGGGTTTTCCTTCCCCCGCAGCAGTGTCGCTCATGGCAAAACGCTCCGTCTGGCTCCCCGGTCTTCCCTTCGGCGATGCTCTGGCCCGAATCAGCAAGGACACCTCCGGCTTCCAGCGGACCTTGAGCGAAGCGATCCCGTCTCTGCGGTCGTGCGATCCGATCGGCAATCCAGACAACTTCCGGCAACGCACGATCTCGGTGCGCATCAAGGAGTTGTGCCTCGTTGCCTCGGCCACATCTCCGATGACGGCGAAGGCCGAGCGAAATGACCAGGCGCTCCTCCTCGTCCCCTTTCACGGCGGCACCACGCTCCGCTCCGGACCGATGACTCTCACGAACCGCGCCAGGGAGTCGGCGATTTTCGTCCGTGGCCGCCACCGGGCCGGTGACGCGACCAGCCGGGGCGCGCGGTCCTCGCTCTGCATCGCGCTCGACATCACGCGTCTGGCCAGCACCGTCCGCGACATGCTCGGCATGCCCGCCGACGCCCCGTTCCCGTTCGATCTCGACCACGATCGCACGGTCCCCCTTGAATACGGGGGAGTCTCCTTCGACACGACGATCCGCCGCCTCTGCAACACCGTCGACGCCCACGTCCGGCAACCGGCCGTGCTCATGATGATGGGGATCGACGACGCCTTCTACCGCACGATCGGCATGGCCCTGGCCCCAGAGTACATCCTGCCAAAGGTGCTCCAAGCCGTCGCCTCGGACGACGACGACGAACGGATCAGCCGGGTTTGTGACCACATCAAGGCCCATATCAGCGAACCCCTCGGTCTGACCCATTTGGAACAGGTCTTTGGCAGGGGCGCGCGGAGCCTCCAGATGGCGTTCCTGAAGCGGATTGGAGTCTCCCCGACGCGTTGGATTCGGGATATGCGCCTCGATCTCGCCCATCAGCGCCTGGAATCGGCCGAAGCAGACGCCTCGGTGGCGGCCATCGCGACAGGGTGCGGATTCCCACGGCTGTCGACGTTCTCGAGGGAGTTTACCGCTCGATTCGGCGAATCCCCTTCGAAAGTCCTCGAGCGCCGTCGGGCCTGACGTCCCGCGGCCCGATCGGCCCTTGCTGGCCTTCTTGGGCCTTGCAGGCGGGCTCACGCCCGAACACACCGGCAATTCGCTCGGCCGTTCGCCTGACGCACGCTGCGCGCGGCACTCTGCCCTGCGCATCCCGCAGCAGTCTCGCTTTTTTTACGGCCCCGACACGCCGTGTTCTGCGTGACGCGATTCTCCCGGCGCGAAAAGCCTGACGCGACATTGCGCAAAACGGACTTCGCAATGCGCTCATCGCTTTGCGCAAAACGTCTATCGCCGGCTCCACCACCCACCCGCGCTGGAAGTGCGTCGCGATCAGAAAAACGCTGTTTTGCAGCGGTTTTCGGCGGTTTTCTCTCGCGGCTAAAAAAACATCGTCACACCCGGGGAGTGATCCGCTTGCAACTTCGACTGATTCCGTCATGACGTTTCTTGGGGCGATGAAGCCCCGCCAGCTTTTCAATTGCCCAGATTCGATCGAGATCCCTCGGCTCCCGTCCGCCGGCGAGCCGATGCCTCATCGATTCTGGGATCGCTGCTTATTTTCTGGTTTCTCGGCCTCGCCACTCGAAGCATCTCCACGAGTTATTCAGACATGCAGTCCAGAACTTTCCGCTTGATTGGCTTCGTAGCGTCAATCGCTTCGCTCGGAGCACAAACTGCGAGTGTTGCCGGGGAGGTCGGCTGGTCGCCTCCCACCCCGACGGCCACGGCGTCGACTCTGTGGCTCAATGACGCCGCTGGATCCTCGACGCTGGGGCAGGGAATGCTCCAACTCAATGGGCCTGCGGAATCGTTGGTGCTCACCGATCGCTCGACCGCCACCATCACGGGCCTTCTGACCCTTACCGGGACCGTGCCGGCCTTCCGCACGAGCGTCGCCACCGGTTCGCAGGATTCCATCGTTGGGATGAACATCGGCTCCGGAGATCAGACGACAAACAATGCCGGCAGGACGGTCGTCAACTCGCTCGTCGCCGATGCTGCCACCGACGTTTCCCAAATCACGAAGACCAGTCGGGGAACACTCCTGCTCGATGATGCGAGCACTTACTCCGGCGCTACGACCCTGTTCGACGGATCGCTCGCCGCAGGCAACGCGAAGTCGTTCGCCAGTGGGGCCTCCGGCCTCAACGGTGGTGCGATCTCCTCTCCGGATTTCCCCGCGGCCCCGTCCCGGACGTTTGCCAACAGCGCTTCCGTCGGAAGCACCATGACGTTCGGAGACACGCTTTCCCCGGTCAATACCGGCTTCAGTAGCGGGATCGACCTCCAGGGCGCCGTGCGAACGTTCACGACCAGCTCCAACGTCACCTTCGACGGCGTCGTCGCCAATGGTGCCATCAACAAGTCGGGTGCTGCCGCTTTGACGCTCACCGGGATGAACACGTACGCCGGTGGCACCACGCTCACCGAAGGGACGCTGTTTGCCGCGAATAATTCGGCCCTCGGCACCGGTCCGCTGGCCCTGGGGAGCACGTCCTCCCCGACGATTTCCTCCGATGCCAGCGGAGCCTCTGCTGCCCGCACGTTTGCCAACGCCGTGTCGGTCAACGGCAACGTCACCTTCGGCGATGGCGGCAACAACGGCGCGATGCTGTTCGCAAGCTCTGCCAATCTGGGCAACGCCGGGGAAACGCGGACCTTCACGGTCAACGCCAAGACGACGTTCAGCGGAGAAGTCAGCGGTGCGGCAGGGCTGACGAAGACGGGCAGCGGTGTCCTCACGCTCTCCGGTAGCAATTCCTATTCCGGCGGAACGACGTTCGCCACCGGGATGCTGAGCGCCGGCAGCAACGGGTCGTTCGGATCGGGGGCGATGACGTTTGCCGGGGGGGCCGTCGGATCGGCCGACAGCACCCCGCACACCTTCGCCAACTCCATGGTGTTTCTTGGCAATCTGACGATTGGAAACTACATCGACTCGATGGGAGCCCTGACCTTCACCAGTCAAGTCGATCTCGGCAACACCGACCGGCGGCTGACAACGAAGTCGGACGCGACGTTCACAGGGACGATCGCCAACGGATCGATCACGAAGGACGGACTCGGGGCCCTCGTGCTCTCCGGATCGAACTCGTATGCCGGCGGCATCACGCTCGCCGAGGGCTCTTTGCTCGCGGGCAGCGACCAGGCCTTCGGGACGGGCATGATGAAGCTCAACGGGGGGATCA
>JBAWVV010000309.1:0-5416 GCA_037147115.1 Planctomycetia bacterium
TGGCGGCGACGACACGTTCACGGGCCTGTCTGGCAACGACACTTTTCTCGGCGGTTCCGGGATCGACACGGTGGTTGAGTCGGCTGACGTCAATTTCACGCTGACGGCGGCGGGTCTCACTGGGCTGGGCACCGATTCGCTCGCCGGGATCGAGGGGGTGAATCTTTCGGCCGGCGCCAGCGCCAACACGTTCACGGTGGACGGGTGGACGGGGAGCGCGACACTTACGGGGGGCGCCGGAAACGATTCCTACGCCTTTGTCGGGACCGAATCGGCGAGCGTGACGATCGTCGAGTCGGCGAATACCGACAGCGACACGCTCGATTTCACCGGGCTCTTGAATGGTGGCGTGAGCCTCGATCTGGCCGTGGCAACGGCGCAGACGCTCGTGCCGGGCTTGACGCTGAAGCTCTCCTCCGTGACGGGGATTGAGAACGTGATCGGGACGGCGCTGGCCGACGCGCTTTTGGGGAATAGCAGACACAACACGTTCTCGGGGCTTGGCGGCGACGACACGTTCACGGGCCTGTCTGGCAACGACACTTTTCTCGGCGGTGCCGGGACCGACACGGTGATTGAGTCGGCCGACGTCAATTTCACGCTCACGGCGCTGGGTCTCACCGGGCGGGGCACCGATTCGCTGGCAAGCATCGAGACGGTGAACCTTTCGGCCGGTGGGAGTGCGAACACGTTCACGGTGGACGGGTGGACGGGCAGCGCGACGCTTACGGGGAGCGCCGGGAACGATTCCTACGTCTTCGTCGGGACGGAGTCGGCAAGCGTGACGATCGTCGAGGGAGCGACGAGCGACAGCGACACGCTCGACTTCTCCGGGCTCTTGAATGGTGGCGTGATTCTCGATCTGGCCGTGGCCACGGCGCAAACGCTCGTGTCGGGCTTGACGCTGAAGCTCTCCTCCGTGACGGGGATCGAAAACGTGATCGGGACGGCGCTGGCCGACACGCTGCTGGGGAATAGCAGAGACAACACGTTCTCGGGGCTTGCTGGCGCCGACACCCTCGTCGGGCGAGCCGGCGACGACACCTTGACCGGCTCGGCCGGGACCGACAGCTTCGACGGTGGCACGGGGACCGACACGGTGACTGAGTCGGCGGACGTCGATTTCACCCTCGCCTCGACGACGCTCACCGGGCTCGGCACCGATACGCTTGCCAGCATCGAGCGGGTGAACCTCACAACTGGCGCCAGTGCAAACACGATCACGGTGCAGGGGTGGACCGGGAGCGCGACGCTCACGGGGGGCACTGGGAACGACCGCTATCTCTTCGCCGGGACCGAAGCGGCGAATGTGACGATCGTGGAGGGGGCAAATGCCGATACCGACACGCTCGATTTCACGGCCCTTGCCAATGGAGGCGTGAGCGTCGATCTGGCGTCGACAGCGGCGCAGGCGATCGTGTCGGGGCTGACGGTGACGCTCTCCAGCGAGACGGGGATCGAGAACGTCGTCGGGACGGCGTTTGCCGACGCGATCATCGCGAATGCGCGCGACAACGTCCTTTCGGGGCTCGCTGGGGACGACACGCTTTCCGGTCGCCTCGGCAACGACACCGTCGACGGCGGGTCTGGCACCGACACGGTGGCCGAGTCTGGGGATGTCGACTTCACGCTCGCAGCGGCGTCGCTTACAGGCGTGGGAAGTGACACGCTGGCCGGGATCGAGGCGGTGAATCTTTCGGCCGGTACCAGCGCGAACACGTTCACGGTCGACGGTTGGACGGGGAACGCGACGCTCACCGGTAGCGCCGGCAACGATCGCTATGTCTTCACCGGGACAGAGTCAGCAAATGTGACGATCGTCGAGGTTGCGAACGCCGACACCGACACGCTCGACTTTACGAACCTTGCCAATGGTGGCGTGACCGTCGATCTCGCCGTGACGACGGCGCAGACGCTCGTGTCGGGCTTGTCGCTGACACTGTCGAGCGAGACAGGCCTGGAGAACGTCACCGGAACAGCGTTTGCCGACACGCTCGTCGGCAACTCGAGGGCCAACGTGCTCTTGGGTCTTGCCGGCGACGACACGCTGTCGGGGCGGGCCGGAAACGATTCCTTTGACGGCGGCGCTGGGACTGACACGGTGGCGGAATCGGCGGATGTCGACTTCGCGCTCACGGCGGCGACGCTTGCAGGAGCGGGAAGTGACACGCTTGCAGGCATCGAGACGGTGAATCTGACGGCCGGTATCGGGGCGAACACATTCACGGTCGACGGCTGGACGGGGAATGCGACGCTCATCGGTGCCGCCGGAAACGACCGCTACGTCTTCGCCGGGGCATTGTCGGCGAGCATAACGATGGTCGAGGGGGCGAATACCGACACCGACACGCTCGACTTCTCGAATCTGTTGAACGGCGGGGTGAGCATCGATCTTGCCGTGACGACGGCACAGACGGTCGCGCTGGGATTAACGCTGACGCTCTCGAGCACGACGGGGATCGAGAACGTTACGGGGACGGCGCTGGCCGACACGCTCCTGGGGAATGCCCGCGGCAACCTGCTTGCGGGGCTCGCCGGCGACGACACCCTGACGGGGCGCGGGGGCAACGACAGCCTCGACGGCGGCAGCGGCTCCGACACCGTGATCGAAGCGGGGAATGTCGACTTCACGCTCACGGCGGCCGGACTCGCGGGGCGCGGCACCGATTCGCTCGCGGGCATCGAGACGGTGAGCCTGACGGGGGGCGCTGGTGCCAACACGATCACGGTCGACGGCTGGAACGGCAGCGCGGTCCTCTCCGGCGGCGCCGGAAACGACACCTATGTCTTCACCGGCACCGAGTCGGCGAGCGTGACGGTTGTCGAAGGGGCCGACGCCGACAGCGACACGCTCGACTTCACGAACCTTGCCAACGGCGGCATCAGTGTCGATCTGGCCGTGACGACGGCGCAGACGCTCGTGCCGGGGCTGACCCTGACGCTCTCCAGTTCAACGGGCATCGAGAACGTTTCCGGGACGGCCTTTGCCGACGTCCTTGTCGGCAACGCGCGAATCAATTCCCTTCGCGGGCTCGCTGGCGACGACTCGCTCACCGGTCGTGCCGGCGATGACAGCCTCGACGGCGGCGACGGCACCGACACCGTGGCCGAGTCTGCGGATGTCGATTTCACGCTCGCCTCGTCGGCGCTGACCGGGGTCGGTACCGACACGCTTGCCGGCATCGAGGGAGCGAGCCTCACGGGCGGTACCGGTGCGAACACATTCACCGTGAACGGATGGACCGGGAGCGCTCTTCTGACGGGTGCCGCCGGGGATGATGTCTACGCCTTCGCGGGCACTCTTTCCGCGAGCGTGACGATCGTCGAGACGGTGGATGCCGATGCTGACACGCTCGACTTCACGAGCCTTGCCAATGGTGGTGTGATCGTCGATCTCGCCGTGGCGACGACGCAGACGGTCGTGTCGGGGTTGACCGTGACGCTGTCGAGCGACACGAGCATTGAAAACGTCACCGGGTCGGCCTTCGCCGACGTCCTCCTCGGCAACACCCGTACCAACACGCTCTCGGGGCTCGGTGGCGACGACACGCTCACCGGCCGGGCCGGAAACGATACATTCGCTGGCGGCGACGGCACCGACACGGTGGCGGAGTCGGCAGATGGCAGCTTCACGCTCGCGGCGGCGAGCCTCGTGGGGCTCGGTACCGATTCACTTGCCAGCATCGAGACGGTAAGCCTTTCGACCGGTGCCAGTGCGAACGTGTTGACGGTGAGCGATTGGGCAGGCGATGCGATCCTCACCGGTAACGCGGGAAACGATTCCTACGTCTTCTCCGGCACGCTGTCAGGCAGCGTGACGATCGTCGAAGTGGCTGATACCGATACCGATACGCTCGACTTCACCGCGCTTGCAGGTGGCGGAGTGAGCCTCGATCTGGCGGTGACCACGGCCCAGACGGTTGTATCGGGATTGGCGCTCTCGCTGTCGAGTGACACGAGTATCGAGAACGTCATCGGGACGGCGCTGGCCGACACGATCCGCGGGAATGCAAGAGACAACACGCTCCTTGGTCTCACCGGCGACGACGCGCTCACGGGGCGGGATGGCAACGACACGTTCACCGACGGCGCCGGCAACGACACGTTCGACGGCGGCGCCGGGACCGACACCGTGGTCGCGTCGGCCGATGTCGACTTCACGCTCACGGCCACGACGCTTACGGGGATCGGGAGCGACACGCTCGCCGGGATCGAGGGGGTGAATCTGACGGCCGGGAGCGGCGCGAACACGTTCACGGTGAATGCCTGGACCGGCAGCGCCCTCCTCGCCGGTGGCGCCGGCCGCGACACCTATGTCTTCACCGGCAGCGAATCAGCAATCGTGACCATCGTCGAGGCAGGGAATGTCGACGCCGACACGCTCGACGTCTCCGGCCTTCTCAATGGTGGCGTGAATCTCGATCTGGCGGCGACGACATCGCAGACGCTCGTGGCTGGATTGACGGTGACGCTTTCGAGCGCGACGGGAATTGAGAACGTCATCGGGACGGCGCAGGCCGACACCATCCTCGGGAATGCAAGAGACAACACCCTCGCCGGCCTCGCCGGCGACGACACGCTTGCCGGCCGAACGGGGGACGATACGTTCACCGGTGGTGCAGGGGACGACAATGTCGATGGCGGGCTTGGCATCGACACCATGGTCGAGTCGGCCGATGTCGACTTCACCCTCACGGCAGCAGGGCTCGTGGGACGCGGCACCGATTCGCTGGCCGGCATCGAGACGGTGAGCCTGACGGCGGGCAGTGGGGCGAACACGTTCACGCTGAGCGCTTGGACAGGGAGCGCGATCCTCTCGGGCGGCGCCGGAGACGACCGCTACGTCTTCAGCGGGACCGAGTCGGCAAGCGTGTCGATCATCGAGGGGGCCGACACCAACGCCGACACACTCGACTTCACGGGGCTCTTGAATGGCGGCGTGACGATCGACCTCGCGGTGACGACGGCGCAGACGGTCGTGTCCGGCTTGACGGTGACGTTATCGAGCGCGAGGGGAATTGAAAACGTCACCGGGACGGCGTTTGCCGACACGCTCGTCGGGAACTCGAGAGACAACTCGCTTTCGGGTCTCGCTGGCGACGACACGTTCTCTGGCCTTGGTGGCAACGACACCTTCGTTGGCGGCGCCGGGACCGACACCGTGGTTGAGTCGGCCGTTGTCGACTTCACGCTCACTCCTACGACGCTCGCGGGGGTCGGCTCCGACACGCTCGCCGGAATCGAGGTGGCGAACCTCACGGCGGGGAGCGGAGCAAGCACGTTTACGGTGCAGAGTTGGACCGGCAGCGCGATCCTCACCGGCGGCGCCGGGGACGACCGCTATGTCTTCGCCGGGACCGAATCGGCAAGCGTGACGATCGTCGAGGCAGAGAATGCCGACGCCGACACGCTCGAC
>JBAWVV010000310.1:0-5385 GCA_037147115.1 Planctomycetia bacterium
CCCCCGGCCCCCACCGGCCCGTGGGGGGACGGACCACCGACGCAGATCCTCCTCGACCGCGTCCGCGACGGCGACGACGACGCCGTCAACGGCCTGCTTGCCCGTCACCGCGACGCAATCCGGCGGATGGTCGACCGGCGGATGGACCGCGTCATGCAGCGGCGCGTTGATGCCAGCGACATCGTCCAAGACGTCATGCTCGAGGCGAACCGTCGGCTCGGAGACTACCTCGCCAACCCGACGATGCCCTTCCAGCTCTGGCTGCGGCACATGGCCCGCGACCGGCTCATCGACGCCCACCGTCGGCATCGGGTGGCCGCGTCGCGGAGCCTCGACCGCGAGGTCGCGCTCGCCGGCCCCCCCGACGACGACCATTCCGCCACCGATGGCGTCGCGCGCCTGGCCGACCGCGAGCTGACCCCCGCCGCCGCCGCCACCTGGCACGAGCTCGAGCGCCGCTTCGCCGCCGCGGTGGAACAACTCGACGACGGCGATCGGCGGATCGTCCTCCTCCGGCACTTCGAGCACCTCTCCACCGCCGAAGCGGCCGATGTCCTGGGGCTCTCGAAGCCGGCGGCGGGGATGCGCTATCTGCGTGCCATGCGCCGGCTCAGGGTGCTCCTCGACGGCGTGGACGAGGGGGGGGAGAGCGGGGAATGACCGCCGGACCATGGCCAGCCCTGCCCGTCCCCCTACCATGCAGGGGTGACGGCCGTCGGCAGACGATTCGGGCGGACGATTCGGGCAGACAACGAGGGCAGGCGACGTCATGAAGGGGCGCGAGGGAGACGCGAGTGGAGCGGGGATCGTCCGCGGGGATCGATCCCGGGGGCGCCGCCGCGCCGTCGATGAACCGCTCTCCGCTGCCCAGGAATCCCGGCTCGCGGAGCTCCTCGACGAACTGGCCGACCACGGCGACGATCCCGACCGGCTCGAGACCCTCGTTCGCACCCATCCCGACCTCGCCCCGCAGCTCCGCGAACTGTTCGCGGCGATGATGGTTACCGACGCAGTGGCGCGGGAGTCGGCGATCTTCACGCCACCGCCGGGCCGCGGCGCCAATCCCACCTTGGCCAACGCCCGCACTGCCCAGCCGCTCCATCCGCTCGAGGCGGCCGGCGACGGGGTAACACCGGGGGCGTTGACGCTCCCGGCCCTGTTTGGCGACTACGAACTGCTCGAGGAGATCGGCCGTGGCGGGATGGGGGTCGTCTACCGGGCCCGGCAGCGGAGCCTGGGGCGAATCGTCGCGGTGAAGATGCTCCTGCGGCGGGAGCTCGCTTCGGCTTCCGACCTGGCCCGGTTCCAGAGCGAGGCGGAGGCTGCGGCCCGGCTCGACCATCCCGGCATCGTGTCGGTTTTCGAGGTCGGCGAGCTCGAGGGGTATCCCTTCTATTCGATGCAGTATGTCGAGGGGACGACCCTCGCTCGCCGTCTCGCCGCCGGCCCGATCCCCGCCCGCGAGACCGCCACGCTCATGGCGCAGGTGGCCGAGGCCGTCCATGTCGCCCACTCGCGCGGCGTTCTCCACCGCGACCTCAAGCCCTCCAACATCCTCATCGATCTCGACGGCTTCCCGCGTGTCTCCGACTTCGGTCTGGCGAAGCGCCTCGAGGCCGACGCGTCGGTGACGCACACCGGCGCGATCCTCGGAACTCCCTGTTACATGTCGCCGGAGCAGGCGGCCGGCAGCCGCGGCGACGTCGGCCCGGCCAGCGATGTCTGGAGCCTTGGCGCGATCCTCTACCAGATGCTCACCGGCCGTCCGCCATTCCAGGGCTCGAGCCCGATGGACACGCTCCTGGCCGTGCTCGAGTCCGATCCGCCGGTGCCGCGCTCGATCGACCGGCGCGTCGATCGCGATCTGGAGTTAATCGCGCTGAAGAGCCTGCAGAAGCCGACCGATCTGCGCTATGCCTCCGCCGGCACCCTCGCCGCTGATCTCCGCGCCTACCTCGCCGGCGAGCCGGTCGCCGCGCGCCGCGGCGGGCTGAGCGATATCGTGTCGCGGCTGTTCCGGGAGACGCACCACGCGGTCGTCCTCGAGAACTGGGGCCTGTTGTGGATGTGGCATTCGGTCGTCCTCCTCGCCCTCTCGGTGACCACCGATATCCTTGCCTGGCAAGGGGTCACGACACGCTGGCCCTACCTTGTCCTCTGGGGAGGCGGCCTCGCCCTCTGGGCGCCGATCTTCTGGGCGCTGCGGCACCGCACCGGCCCGGTGACGGCGGTCGAGCGGCAGATCGCTCATATCTGGGGGGGGAGCGTGATCTGCAGCGTGCTCCTGTTTTGGGTCGAGGATCTCATGCAACTGCCGGTGCTGGCGCTCTCGCCGGTGCTGGCGCTCGTGGCCGGGCTGGTGTTCTTCGCCAAGGCGGGGATTCTCTCCGGGGCGTTCTATGTCCAGGCAGCGGCGCTGTTTGCGACGGCCTTGGTGATGTGCAGGATGCCCGACCACGCCCACATCGTGTTTGGCCTGGTCAGCGCGGCCTGCTTCTTCATCCCCGGGCTCAAGTACTTCCGCCAGCGGATGCGGGCCGACTAACACCGGGTGCCCGGCCGGCCGAAATACTCCGCACGGCCGGGCAATGCCCCTTCCGAACCCCGCCACGGCCGGCGGCGTAGACTTCCCCAGTCCCCCGGTGCGCTGTGGAAAGCGCCGGTGGCCCGGCTGCAGTCCGAAGGCAAGACTCGAGGGAGGAGCGGATGGCACGGGGCGACAGACTCGCGGTGGAGCGCCGGTTCGCCGGCTCGACGGTCACCTACACCCACCACGGCATCGATCTGGGCGACGGCACGGTCGTTCACGCCCGCCCCGATGATCCCGAGCGGATCTTCGACGGCGGTAGCGTCGCCCGGACGAGCAGGGAGGAGTTTGCCGCCGGCGCGGCGATCCGCGTGATCACCGATCCGCCCGCCATCCATCCCCCCGACGAGATCGCCGCGCGGGCCCTGTCGCTTGTCGGCCGCGACGGCTACTGCCCGGTGGTGGAAAACTGCGAGCACTTCGCCACCTGGTGCGCCACCGGCGAGCGCGGGAGCCGGCAGGTCGATCTCCTCGCCTCGCGGGTCGCCAGTGCCACAGCCCGGGTGGCAGCGGTCGTGGCCGCACGGACCGCAGCCGGAGCCGCCCAACGGGTGCTGATCCGCACGGCCCTCGGCACGACGGTCCGCTTCGGCCTCCGCACCCTCCTTCCGGCCACGCTCGTTGCCGAGGGGGCAGCGATGATGGCCGAGTGGAGCGCCCATCAGGCGGGCCATTCCCCCGAGCGCAGCCGCCGGGCCGGCGAATCGGCCGGGCTGGCGACAAGCGCCGCGATCTGTGGCGCGGCCACCGCCGCTGCGGGCCCGGCGGCGATTTTGACCGGAGCCTTGGCCGGAGCGGCGCTGTGGCTCGGCGGCTCGGCGGCGGCAGGGGTTGCCGAGCGGGCGCTCAAACCGGGTGCGCCGTTTCGCGATGCCAAGGCGGGGCAGCGACTGGAATGACGCGGCGTGAGGTCGTCACAAGCCGGGCGGGTCGGGGCCGTCGCCGTCGCCATAGTCGGTGAGCCGGCCGTTGTCGTGCCCCACGCGGAGGGCATTGAGCACGGCGACGACATCGATCGCCTCCTGGACCAGCGCCCCGGCTGCCGGCGAGAGCAGCCCCGCGGCCGCGAATCCCATCCCCACGAGGCTCGCGGCCATGCCGCCGACGGCGGTTTGCAGCGCGATCGCGCGGAGGCGCTTGCCGATGTGGAAGAGCTCGTCGACCCGCTCAAGCGACGAATCCATGACGACGGCGCCGGCCGCCTCACCGGTGACGTCGTTGGCGGTCCCCATCGCGATCCCGACGGTGGCCGCCGCAAGCGCTGGGCTATCGTTGATCCCATCACCGACAAACAGCGTCGGCGCCTCCCGGGTCGCCTCTTCGACGATCCGTAGCTTCCCCTCCGGGGAGATGCCGCTGTGGACCTCCGTGATCCCGACCCGATCCGCCAGCCACCTCACCTCGCTCTCCCGGTCGCCCGAGACGAGCATCACGCGCTTGAGACCGTGAGCCGGCCCGAGGTGCTCGACGAAGTTGGCGCCATCCTTCCTGGGGCGGTCGCGGAAGCGGAGCAGGCCGATGGGCCGGCCCTCGACAACGACGACACACTCCAGGCCTCCGGCGGCGGCCGGCAGCCCGTCAACGCCCCCCGCGGCCGCGGCGAGCTTCGTCCGGCTCGTGATCGCCACCTCGCGGGTCACTCCCGCGGGGCCCACGCGCCCCGTCAGCCCCTGCCCCGGCCGTTCCGACACCTCCTCTACCGGGAGCGCCCCTCCCAGATCGGCGGCAGCCGCCGTCACCGCCGCAGCGAGCGGATGCTTGGAATAGGCCTCGAGCGAGGCGGCGAGGCGGAGAATCTCGTCGCGGCCGATCTCCCCGAGCGTGATCACCTCGGTGAGGTGGGGGGTGCCGTAGGTGAGCGTGCCGGTCTTGTCGAAGATCCCCGTCCGGCAGGTGGCGAGCCGTTCGAGGATCGCCGGATCGCGGACGACGATCCCGCGCCGGGCCGCCAGCGACACCGCACCGATGATCGCCACTGGGATCCCGATCAGCAGTGGGCAGGGGGTGGCGACGACGAGGACAGCGAGAAATCGCGTGGCATCGCCGCTGGCCCACCACGCCGCGCTGGCCACGGCCAGCGCCAGCGGCGTGTAGAGGGCGCCGAGGGAGTCGGCAAGTCGGCGGAGGCGAGGACGATGCTCCTCGCTCGCCCGGAGGACATCGACGATCCTGGCATAACGGCTATCGCCAGCCACGCGCGCGGCGCGGACGTCGAGCGCCCCCTGGCCGTTGATGGCTCCTGACAACACCGCCACCCCCGGCGCTTTCTGCATGCGCCACGGTTCACCCGTCAGATAGCTCTCATCCATCGTTCCATGCCCGGCCACCACCTCGCCGTCGACCGGGCAGATCTCGTGGGGGAGGACGACGACGACATCCCCCACGGCCACATCGCCAAGCTCCACGTCGACGATCCCCCCTGCCTCGCGGCGATGAGCGAGCGTCGGCATCCTCCGGGCGAGCGCCGCCAGCACACTCCCCGCCCGGCTCACCGCGCGCGCCTCGAGCGCCTTCCCGCCGGAAAGCATGAGCACAACCAGCGCCCCGGCCAGCCACTCCCCGAGAAGGACGCTCGTGAGGATCGCCACCCCGGCGAGGAGATCGGCCCCAAACACCCCGGCGAGCACCTGCCGCAGGAGCCCGGCCACAAGGATCGCCCCGCCGACCAAGAGGATCACCAGGAGGGGCAGATCGGCGCGGGTCGGCGGCGGGGGCCGCCCAGCCGGCAGTGTCTCCCAAAGCGGCGAGAGGGCCGGCACTCCACCAGTGCCCATCCAGACAAGCAGCCCATGAATCAC
>JBAWVV010000311.1:0-5367 GCA_037147115.1 Planctomycetia bacterium
TCGTTTCTCGGAGGACCTCGTCACTCCTCAAGCGTTCGCCGATCCCCGCCTCGCCCGTGCGCTGGCAATCACGCATTGCGCGTGATGCTCAGGCGGCTGGGTGGGGCTCTTACTTTCCCTTTTTCCCCTTCGCGGTCTTCTTCGCACCGCCCTTCGCGGGCTTCGCCTTGGGCTCGTCGTCCCCCTCGTCGTCCGCGTCTTCCGCGGCATCCCCTTCGACCGTGGCGATCTTCGCACGCTTGCTTCTCGTCGGCGGCTTCCGGCCGGCGGAGATGTCGTCGTCGACCAAATCGGCGGCGGCCTGGGTGAGGCCGACTTCGCCCGGCGCGACGATAATGCAATGCTTGCCCAGATCGATCTCCTCCTCCTCATCGATCGGTCGGCCCCGGTCGTCGTAGCGGACGTCGGCCTGTGCGGTCTTCTTCTTGGCCAGCGCCAGGAGATCCTCGTAGAGTTTCTTGGCGTCGGTGCCGTTGATCGTCGAGACGGCCTGGGCCACCTCGCCGAGGTAGCGGAGAAAGATGCTGCGGCGCTGTCCTTCCTGGGCGACGCGGAGGCGGCGCCGCAAGTACATGCCGAGGTTGCGCCCCACGGCCTGGAGGGCGAGACGGATCTCCTTCTGGATTTCCGGGTAGGAGGCGATCGCCTCCTTCGATTCACTCGTGAACGGTACCCACACGCTCGCCACGTGAACCATCACTGTCACCGGCCCCGAGGGGAGGCTGCCACGCGACTGGGAGAGGCCGTAGGAGCGCCAGTTCGTGGAGAGGATCGTCTGGGTGACGGCGCAGGCGGCGTGCTGGAACTGGAGCGGCACGCGGTTGGCAAACCGCAGCACCGTCATGTTCGAGCCCTCGTCCACGTTGACGTGCTGCATCGCGGAGTGGAGCGTTGCCAGGGCGTCCTTCTTGAGCTTCGAGGGGGACTGACGGCTGGCGAGCTTTGCCTCGTCGAGGATCTTGTCGGCCGCATCTCCGCTCATTCCCGAGAACGTCGTCGTCAGGAACTGCCGCAGGCTGCGGGCGTCGCTCTCGCCGGCGATCTCCGTGAGCGCCTCGAGCGACACTTTCTGCGCGCCGGGCCCACCGCCGTAGGCCAGTGATGCCTCGATCACGAACGGGTTGCCCCGGTACACCCCCGGTGGCCTCGTGGCGGCGGTGAAGAACTCCCCCGGCACGACCTGCCGCAATCCCGCCAGCAAGCGCGGCTCGCCGATCGGCACGACGCAGTCGGTGGCCGGCGGCGGGATCTTCGTCTCCTGGATCGCCTTGTAGAGGGCATCGGCCTCGCCGCGGCCGAGCTTCGCGCAGCTGACCCGCGTCGAAAGCTTCGCCGAGTCGCAGATCTTCCGGGCGATGCCGGCAGAGACTCGCGAGAAGGAGCCGGTGAGGAACTGGGCCAGCGTCAGCTTGGTGTGTTCCTGGAGCATCGTCACGAGGCGACCGAGCTCGATGCCATAGGGATGCGGCTTGATCTCCTTCGGCTCCGGCGGCAGTTCGTGCGTCGATCGCTCGAGGATCCGCTCCGGGCCGTCCGGCCCCTGAAAATGGATGCGGCAATGGGGATTGGCGATCGCCGTCTGCTCGAGATACTCCTCGACGCTGCCGCGGCCACGCTGGAACTTCGCCTCCATCTCGATCGTCACGCGCGTGCCATGATCGATCGCGTGGCCGAGATCGTTGGCGGCCACCCACTCGATGCCATGCTTGGTCATCAGCTCGGCGCCCGCCTTGCCGGGAGGAAGATCGACTCCCTCCCCCTTGCCGTTGAGGATCTGCGGCTCGTTGGTCTTCGTGTCGATCCGCAGTTCGTAGTAGTTGGCCGATTCCTTGACGGAGATCTTCGAGATGATCTTCACCGGCTTGCCAGTCGTAAGCACGCCGTACATCCCGGCGGCCGAGATCCCGATCCCCTGCTGGCCGCGGCTCATCCGCAGGCGGTGGAACTTCGAGCCGTAGAGGAGCTTGCCGAAGATCAACGGGATCTGCTTGCGCACGATCCCCGGGCCGTTGTCCTGCACCCCCATGCGGAAGCGCGAGGTGGAGTCGCTCACCGCCTCAATGTGGACCCAGATCTCGGGGAGGATGCCCGCTTCCTCGCAGGCATCGAGCGAGTTGTCGACCGCTTCCTTGACGCTCGTGAGGAGCGCCTTGCGGGGCGAATCGAACCCGAGCAGATGGCGGTTCTTCGCGAAGAACTCGCTCACCGAGATGTCGCGCTGGCCGGCGGCAAGGGTCTGGGCCGTGGCGCGGCGCTTCGTCGGTGCGGGAGGGGGAACGGGGGCCGGCGTCGACGGCTCCGTGCCGGGCTGGTCCTCGAGGGTTGCCGTGGCTGGGACGGTGGCTTTCTTCACCGCCGCGACGGCACTCGACGCGGCGGAACGGGGGGGGGGCTGCTTGGCCATACTGCTCGGGGAAAACGTGGAAAAGCGTGGGGGAAACCGGGTTCTTGGCCCGGTCTCAAACCGGGAACAGCGGTGTCGGCGTTTGGGAAGTTGGGCAGAGTATAGCGGCTTTGCGGGGGGCAGTTCTCCGGCCACGGCGACCCTCCGGGGACCGGGGACCTTACCTGCTGGGAAGAGGCGTCACAGGTGTCGTGCCGCGACTGATGCGTCGATTCGTCACCAGCCGAATCCCCCTATGGGCCGGTGAAGACCGGTGCACCAATCGACGTCTCGGAGGTGATGCGATGACTCTCTCTGCTTCATGGCGGCGCCTGCTGCCGGCCCTGCTCGCGGTGGCGGTTGGCGTCTGCGGATCGTCCGCACTGCACGCGGCCCCCATCAATCACGGCATCGACGCCCCCACGCCGGACGTCTTCTCCAACTACTGGGTGCCGCCGGTTCCGGCCGGTGCCTCGCCTGGTTTCGGCGCCCAACTCTACGTCGCCCCGCGGCCGGTGCCGCCGCGTGTCGGCCACACTTGGTACACGTACCCGCCGTTCATGCCGCACGAGTTTCTCTACAAGCACCATCGCAAGTACGTCCGTCCCGCCGGCGCCACCGGCCTCCGCAACGAGGTCCGTGCCGTCTGGTGGTGAGCCCTGCCGTCGCGGCTGACCTTCCTTCCACGTCCCCTCTCGACTTCTCCCTGCAGGATCTGTCCATGAAACCGTCTCCTTCCCCCCGGCCGGATGCCCTGGCCCGTACCATGATCCTCGTCGGCCTCGTCGCGATCCTCCTCGCCGGACTGGCAACGGTGGCCCGCGCCGGCGACAAGGCAACCGAGAAGCGCTACTTCCTCCGTGCCAAGGGGAAGAGCTGGCACAGCGTTTGGTATGACCCGTCGATCGGGCGTCCAATGGCGCTGGTCGTGCCGCCGACGGCGGAGTTCACCTCCGAGTACGCCTGGGGCGTGCCGAGCTCCCGAGTGATGCCGCTCTATCACCAGTACCAGCGTCCGTACCCGGGGCCTGGGGCCGTTCCCGGACAGGGTGCCGGCATGCTCCCCACGCCTTACTGGCCCAGCGACACCGTTCAGTTCGGTGTTCACAGTGTTCGCGGTCCGTGGTGATCGGGCGCGAATGGAGGCGGGCGCGGAGGACGATCCGCCGGCCGATCGAGCGGCTCTTTCAGCCGCGGTCGGCAAGGCGTTCGATTGCCGTCCGCGCCCAGGGGCTGTCGGGGGCGAGCGCCACGAACGTGCGGAGGTGCCTCGTGGCGTCGAGCCCCCTCCCAACGCTGTCGAGAATGCCGGCGAGATGCCAGTGGGCGTCGGCGTAGTCGGGCTGCTGCCGCAGGACTCCGTCGAGGGCCGCTTCGGCGAGCTCGTGGTCGCCCAGTTCGGCCAAAACACATCCCAGCCCCGTGCGAGCCTCGAGGTGGTCGGGGTCGATTTCGATCGCGCCGTAGTACCGTTCCCGTGAGGCGGTCAGGTCGCCGACACGGTAGAGCAACTCCGCGAGCATGAACGATACCCCGGCGCTCGGCCCACCGGCCTGGAGGAGTGCTCGGAGCGCCTCGGTGGCGGGCTCGAGGTCGCCGGCGGCCTCGAGATCGGCCGCCATCGCCAGCAATTCGGCCTCTCCCGGAGGGAGTTCCCCGTTGAGGATGACGACGCTTGACGCGGCGCCATCGGCCAACGCGGACCATGCGAGCACGGCGACAGGGGGGCATTCATCTGCCATCAGATCGGGCGTGTAGAAGCCGAGTTGACGTTGCCCGCCGGGGCCGAGCAGGGCGTCGTCGCGGCGGAGGCTCAAGCGCCGGCCGTCGACGACGATCCGCTCCAAATCGCGGGCCGCCCCGGCCGCCCCCTGGGGATGGAGGGCCGCGAGTCGGCGGTCGAGCTCGCGGAGACCGAAGCCCGCCCGCAGCAATTTCGCCAGCCGTCGGCCCACGACGAGCGCGCCGAAATCGAACCAGTCGATCCCGGCGTGCTGGTGGGTCGGCTGCAGCAGACCCCCACGGACCCAGTGGCGGATCGCGGTCACTGGGACCTCGAGCACCCCCGCCATCATCGCCACGGTGTGCTGGCCACGAACTCCCGCCAGCGCGACGCTGTCGCCGTCGATGATCGCGTCGAATTGGCGCTGGGTTGGGATCACGGTCTAACGGCCGGCGAAGGGGCGGCTGCTCGTCCTGTCGGCGGAGGGAAAGTCATCGGGGAGCTTCTGGGTCACCTTGCCGGTGGCCGCCCATTCCGTACCGCGTTGGAAAACAGTGATGAACCCGACGCACTCCTGCGATTCGTCGGCATGGCCCATCGGCGTGTGGAAGACGCGCCCCTTGCCATGGTCGACGACGATCAGCATCGGCTCATGGCGGTTGGTGACATCCGAGCGGGAAGTGGCAAGGATTCGCATGTTCCGGGCCGGGCCGCGGAGCTTGTCGTAGAGCTCGTCCTTGACATGGAGCCAGACCGGCGGCATCCCTGCCGTGATCGGATGGCCCGGTTCGCGCACGATCACCGGAAAGGACCACTGGGCCCCATGGTTTCCCCCGGGACCGGGAGACTCGTCACGGACGGTTTTCCCTTCGTCGTCGAGGTAGACGTAGGGGCCGCTGCGCTCGTTGCGGCTCCCCCAGCCACCGAGGCCGATCATCTCGTTGTAGGCCGGCCAGGAGGGGAACGAGTTGTCGGCGGCGTGGACCGCCACGAAGCCCCCTCCGCTCGCCACGTACGCCTCGAAGGATTTCCTGGTCTCCTCCGACCAATCGGCGGCACCGTGGCCGAAGTTGCTCACGACCACGGCGTACCGGCCGAAATCCGGTCGGAAGGAGGGGTCTTGCCCCTGCGGCGCGTGGGTGACGACATCGACGGTGAACAGGCCCGTCTCCTCGAGGGCCGCCTTCATCATCTTCGTCGTCGTCGGCCAGTTGCCGTGGTTGTTTTGACCATCGACGATCAGGGCCCGCATCGGCTCGGC
>JBAWVV010000312.1:0-5360 GCA_037147115.1 Planctomycetia bacterium
TCCCCTGGCGCCCCAGCAGCCCCTGGTTGGAGCCCCAGACCCTCATCCCTGGCCGGAGCGCCCCGACCTCCGCCCCTACGGCGACCACCTCCCCGGCGAGATCGCAGCCCACGATGAACGGCACAGGGAGCGCAAACGCCACGGCGCCGGCGCGGACGTAGGTGTCGATCGGATTGACGGCACAGGCCCTCACGCGCACGAGCGCTTCGCGCGGGCCAGGCACCGGGTCGGGGAGGCTGCCGACCTCGATCACGTCGGCCGGTCCGGTCCGGGTGATGAAGGCGCCCCTCATCGACCGTCGACCTTCCGCTTCGACAGCACACCGACGACACCGACCAACGCCAAGAGGGCTCCCACGGCGGCCGCGGTGCGGAGGCCGTTTTGCAGGGAGGCGTAGTAGTCCGATCGGCCCCTCGATTTCGCCTCGATCTCCGTCGGCGGCCGATCGATCGATGCGTGGACGAGGCGGGTGGCCCAAGCCGAGTAGACCTCGTCGGTCGGCGCCTTCATGACCGACGACTTGATCGTGGCGTCGTCGAACCATTCGACCTCAGGGGGCGTGAACGACACCGACAGCAGCCCGGCCGTCGCGGCCAGCAGGCTGCCGGCCAGGAGCAAACCGTGCCACGCCGTCCAGCTCCCGGCAGTGCGGGCCCTCACTACCTCCGTCACCACGCGCAATTTCCCCAGATCCCGCAGACGCGGGACAGGCTCCTGGCGGCCGCAGGCGGGACATGTCGCCAGCCCACCCGCCTGGGAGGAGCTGACCGGAATGTCCACACCGCACGCACAGGGAAGGAGAAAGGAAGTCATCGGGAACAGGCTCCAGTGGCCGCAGAAACGACGTGCCAGGATTTTTTTACCATTTGCCGGGCGAATCCTCGAACATTCGTGAAAAGAGGGGGGAAAAAAGTTGGCCTTCCGCCTCCGACAGCGCCATAATCCTGTGCCTTCCGGACGCTCGGCATGGCACCGCATCGGCGGCTCGTACCAGAGCGCGATGGGCCATCGGCGTCCTCACCCAGGCTTGCCAGTCACATGGCCTGCCTGTCGGCTCCAATCGATCCAGGTCAGCGTTTCCCATCCGATCGGCTTCGGGTGTGCCTCTTCGAGTCCGGCTGGTCCATCCCGTTTGCAACGGGTTGGAGCCCGTTGGGGGGAGACAAAAGCAGCTGGGCTGATCGATCTGCTGACCTGGGTTGTTGGATGGCATTTCTGACCCTTGTGCGCCGCGAGCACGTTCCGTCAGTCGAGCCTGACAGCGATGGTCCCGGGCGGCTCGTTTCCCATCCGCAGTCCGTTTCGGTTTTCCCTTTGTTCGCATCTCCGTTGCCCGGGCGTTTTCCCACGTTCACCCCCCGTTGATGGCCTTTCCCGGAGGAGGATTCGGGCCACTGGACTTGCTCTCCCCTTGAATCACACTGTCGGCGTTCCGAATGATGCACTTTGGCTGCTGCACCTGGCGACCGCGGGATGCGGTCGCCGCTGGGCCAGTTAGGAGCGTCGGCGCGACGCCTCAAGCCGCGTCGCAGGGAGGGCACGACGCCTCTCCCTGCGGTTGACCGGTCCGATTGAACCCGCCCAGTGAATCCGTTCCACGAAGGAGCTCCAACCTTGTACGACTCGCTGCTGGACGAACTCGAAGACGATGTCGTCTCCAATCCCCAGGATGTCGAGGACCTATCGGTCAAGGTCGTCGATGCCGAAGAGGCCGACGCCGACATGCTTGCCGATGACGATGCCGGCGGGCTTTCCGACGGCGATATCGACGGCGAGGTCGAGTCGGAGATCGAAGCGTCCGGTGAAACCGAGGATGTCCTCATCGATCAGGGGGAGAACTGGTCCGATGATCCGGTCCGGATGTATCTGACGCAGATGGGAGAGATCCCCCTCCTTACCCGCGCCCAGGAGATCTGGCTGGCTCGGCAGATCGAGACGACCCGGGCGGCGTTCCGGGCGAAGCTTCTCGAGTGCGAGTATGTCTGCCAGCAGTCATTTAAGGTGCTGTCCCGCGTCCACCGTGGCGAGCTCCCCTTTGACCGTACCGTCCAGGTGTCGGTGACCGACCGTCTCGAAAAGGATCAGATCCTCGGTCGTCTCCCCCACAACCTCCGGACGCTCGACGTCCTCCTCAAGCAGAACAAGTCCGACTACCGGATCGCCCTCTCGAAGAAGCGGAAGATGTCGGAGCGCCGCGAGGCGTGGGCCCGGCTCGGTCGCCGGCGTCGCCGGTGCGTGCGGCTCGTCGAAGAACTCGGCCTGCGGACGCAGCGGATCGAAGCGATGATCCCGACGCTCGAGGAGTTCGTCCGCCGCCTCAAGGAACTGCGGCTGAAGATCGACGCCCACAAGAAGAGCAAGCAACCGCCGGCCGGTCGTCAGAAACTCGTCGACGAATACCGGATGATCCTCAAGGCCTGCCAGGAAACGCCGAAGAGCCTCAAACGGCGGATCAGTGAGATCAAGCAGATCTACGCCCAGTACCAGAAGGCGAAGCGCGGTCTGTCGGAGGGGAATCTCCGGCTCGTTGTGTCGATC
The DNA here is from genome assembly GCA_037147115.1 of Planctomycetia bacterium. Lineage (GTDB taxonomy): Bacteria > Planctomycetota > Planctomycetia > Pirellulales > UBA1268 > QWOP01. The sequence goes on from JBAWVV010000312.1 coordinate 2,539, forward strand.
GCCAAGAAGTACCGCAATCGCGGTCTCTCTTTCCTCGATCTCATCCAGGAGGGGAATGCCGGTCTGATGCGGGCGGTCGACAAGTTCGAATACCGTCGCGGGTTCAAGTTTTGCACCTACGCAACGTGGTGGATCCGGCAGGCGATCACCCGGGCGGTGGCCGACCAGAGCCGGACGATCCGCATCCCGGTGCACATGGTTGAGACGATGTCGAGGGTCCGCAATGTCGCCCGCCAACTCCTCCAGGAGTACGGGCGCGAGCCGACGATCGAGGAGATCGCTGCCCGCGCAGGCACACCCGTCGATGAGACGCGGCGCGTGTCGGCGATGAGCCGCTACCCAATCAGCCTCGATCGCCCCGTTGGCAATAGCGAGGACAGCCACTTCGGCGACCTTCTCCCCGACACCGGGGCGGAGAATCCGGCCGTGGGGGCCGCCCAGGAGATGCTCCGCAACCGGATCGCCAAGGTCCTCAAGAGCCTCTCCTACCGAGAGCGGGAAATCATCAAGCTCCGCTACGGCTTGGGGGACGGTTACAGCTACACCCTCGAGGAAGTGGGCCACATCTTCAAGGTGACGCGCGAGCGGATCCGGCAGATCGAGGCCAAGGCGGTCCGCAAACTCCAGGCCCCGGCCCGGAGCGAGGAGCTTTCCGGGTTCCTCGACTGATCCCTTCGGCCAGCACGCCGAACGAGCGTCCCTCATTCGAGCCCCCGGTGAATCGATGTCTTTTTCGGCATCGCACCGGGGGCTCTTTATTTTCGAGGGGAACTGAGAGGCCTGCGGCGTCCGGCGCACCGCTCCTGCCCGCGACTGGGGGTGGAGGAAGTGATCCGCCTGGTCACGACCGGGGAATCTTCCCGGCCTGCTCGAGCCAGCGGAGTACTTCGCCAGCGAGGACCTCGGGCGGGTGGGCTGCGGAGTCGACCACCAATTCAGCGGCGAGGGGAGCTTCGTAGGGATCGTCGATCCCGGTGAATCCCTTGATCTCCCCCGCCCGTGCCTTCTTGTAGAGCCCCTTGGGATCACGGGCCTCGCAGACGGCAAGCGGCGCTTCGACATGGATCTCGACGAAGTCGCCCGGCTGGAGCATCGTCCGCACGGCATCCCGGTCGCGGCGGTAGGGGCTGATAAACGCCGTCAGGGCGATGATCCCAGCCTGCGCGAAGAGATCGGCGACGGCACCGATCCGGCGGATGTTCTCCTCCCGGTCGGCAGGGCCGAAGCCGAGCCCGAAGCGGGTGGCGAACGCCTCGTCATGGCGCTGGCGGAGGAGCGCGGGGGCGGCGTTGAGCCCAAGGCGGACGTTATCCCCGTCGAGGACGAAACTCCTCAAACCACGGGCATGGAGGCGGCGATCAACCGCATTGGCGAGCGTGCTCTTGCCGCAGCCCGACAGCCCCGTAAACCAAAGCACGCATCCCCGGTGCCCCGCCGACCGCTCCCGGTCCTCCCGACTCACGGCGTGCTGGTGCCACCGGACGTCGATGTGCTCCTCGGACATGCGTTCCTTCCATCCCGTTTTTCTCAGGGGCGATCAATTCCAACCGTCGAGGACGACCGTGGCGGTGAACCGCTGCGGGACCTTGCCCGCCACGGCCCGCTCGATCTCCATCTCGATCGAGTCGCCGGGGCCGTGAAGCGCGACGAAGTCGGTCAGCCCCTCGAAGTTCTTCACCGCCACGCCATCCATCGACAGGACGACATCGCCGATCTGCAGGCCGGCGCGGTCGGCCGCTGAGCCGGCTACAACTTGCGTGATCTGACACGGGCCGACCATCCGCTGGCCTCCGACCCCGAGCTTCCCCCCCTTGCGGACGTCGATCTCTGCTTGGGGGAATCGGGCAGCCAGCACCGCGACGGCCTCGTCGCTGACGCCGGTGGCGTAGAGTTGGATGGTTTCGAGCCCGCGGAGGCGGCCGAGGAGGGCCAGGGTCGCCTCATCGACCTTCTGGCCATGAATCCCGACCTGCCGCAGGTTGCGGAGCCGGGGGAGGAGACGCAGGTCCTCGGCGCTCCCCTTCCAGTGGGTGTCGAGGATCACCTCCAGGCCGCGGCGCCCGGTGGACATCGAGAGATAGTCTTGCTTGAGCTTCGCACCGAGCGCCTCGAGGCGCTCGTGGGCGGCCTCGTGCATCCCGAGTTGATGGTATTCGAGGGTCGTGGCGGCGATCTGCGGCACCGGACCGGGAGGGCCCTCCGCCAGGGCCTCGAGGAGCCTCTCCGCTTCGAGTGCCGCGGCGACCGCAGCGGGAAACGGCTGGGGGGGCTCCACCCGGGCATCCCTGTCGGCCGACATCGCGGTGGTCTCCTCCGCACCGGCCGGCGGGTCGAGGTAGCCGCGGATGATTTCGATGGCCCGACTGGCCACCTCGAGATCCCCCCCTCGGGCGGCGTCGGCGAGGGGCCCGAGCGCAGCGGAGCCGGCCGCCGCGAGCGACCGGCTGGCGGCCTCCCGGTCGGCAAACTGCTCGGCACCGAGCTGGTCGATCCACTCGCGGATGACTTCGGCCGACGGATCGGTCGCGAATCCTGGCGGGGCGACAAACGCCAGCACGATCGCGACCCACGCCGGCAAGGCGACGGCGCAAGCGCGGCGGCACGGGCGGGGGAAGAAGGGCAAAGTCACCGGAGAAACCTCTTACAGGAGCACCAAGACTATACCACTGCGCCCCGGGCGAGCCTGCGCGAACCTTCCGCTCGGTCCCCCTCAGGGCACCGCGTACTCGGGGCGTGGGGTGCAGGGTAAGATTGAGGGTCGGCCACGAAAGTCCTACGCCCCTTCTCCGCTCCCTTTTGGCCCCCATGCTGCCCTCCGCTCC
>JBAWVV010000313.1:0-5358 GCA_037147115.1 Planctomycetia bacterium
AGAGAACCCTGACGATCTATCCCGTCGATCGGTCTTGAAGCAGGCGGCCATCGGTGGCATCGGGCTTGTTGCTGGAACAGTCGTCACCGGCGCCGGGAGCCAACGGGCCTGCGCCGCGATTGAGCAGGTTACCGAGAAGGGCTCCTGGCTCGCCGAGCGCGCGTCGTGCGTGAGTGGCAACAGGCTCCTGGGGCCCGACGGCGCCGGGCCGGTCGTGACCAAGGCCCGGGAGATCTTCCTTCCGCGCTCGGCGGAGGAGATCGCCGACCTCGTCCGTTTCCTGCCGGCAGGAACCCCGGTGGGGAGCGTGTGCGGCGGCCACGAGTCATCCAACGCCGCCGCCGTCGCCAGCGACGGCGCGGTGATCTTCGACATGGCGCATCTGAAGTCGATCGAGTTCCACGAGGAGGGAGGGAGAACGCTGGTCACCGTCGGCGGCGGCGTCGTGTTCCGCGAGCTCGTCGAGGCGGTGAAAGAGCGTAAGGGCGCTTTGCCGGTGGGCACGGGGCCGGGGGTCGGGGTCGTTGGCTATGTCGTCAACGGCGGCTTGAGTGGCTATTTCTCGCGCCGGCTCGGATTGCTCGGGCAGCGCGTGACGAGGCTCACGGTGGTGACGGCGGCGGGTGAGATCCGCGTGCTCACCCCCGACGACGAGCTGTTCACGGCGATGCTCGGGGCCGGTAGCGCCTTGGGAATCGTCGTCGACCTTTCGCTGGAGATGGAGCCAGAGAGCGTCGTCCGCGGGGCCGAGCAGCGGGTCATCTCCTTTGAGACCAGGGACCAGGCAGTGGCCTTCGCGCGTGAGGCGCTCCGCTTTCAAGCCGACCACGTCCTCCCCGACGAAGGCGTGGCGATGGAATTGGTCGTCACGGGCACCAAGGCCCTCGTGGCGACGTTCGTGTTTTACGACACCTTCCGGGGGAGCATGGCGAAGTTCGTCGCGCCACTCGAGGCGCTCGCCCAGCGGCTCGCGCTCCCGGTCGTGGCCTCATCGCATTTGAGTTCTTGGTACGAAACGGCAGCCGCCCTCTGGCCGGTGATCAACGCCATGAAAGGGAGCCCGCTGGCCATGCTGCAACATTGCATGGGCACCGAGGGGGCGCCGACAGACACGATCCTCGATTTTGTCTGCGACACGGTCGTCGCGGGAGCGCCGCTCGACGAGGCGACCTTCTCGATCGTGGAGATCCGTACGCTCGGCGGGGCGGCGATGGCGAAGAAGCCCCTCCCGAGCGGCAACTGCTATCACCGTTTCTTCGTCGATCTGATCACGATGTACGACGCCAAGGAGAAGACGCCGGCCGAGCGGCGGGAGATCGCCGACATCACCCGGAGCGTCATCGAGAAGGCCCGGGGGGTCGAGGGACTCGCCGTCGACTTCAGCGGGACGCACTCCCAGCCCGACGATCCAGGCTCCGCCGTATCCCCCGCGCTGATCTTCGGCTCGGAGGCGATGGCGGAGATGGTCCGCGCGGAGAAGAAACGAGTCGACCCCGGGAACCGCTTCCGCTTCCACCCCTACGCGAAGTTCCTCTGATCTTGGCCCCGGTCCCTTTTCGGCTTCAGTTCCGGTGGCCACCCACGGCTGCCTGCGAGCGCGGCACTCCATGCCAGCAAATCGTGCGGCACTCGGTCCCCCCAGCTGATCCGGCCCCGGGAAGAGCGGGGGGGCTGAAAACCCGACATCCGGCGGAAAAACGCTGTTTTTAGCCAGCTAACTCCAGCACTTTCCGGATCGGCAGCGTTGTGGCACGGAGGTTGCATTCCGTGATCTCTGGCTGGTTCGACAACCGGCTGCTTTGGATCAAGCCACTACGGAGGTGGCCCCCATCGATTGCTTGTTTGCCCTTCTGGTGTCGTGCGATGTTTGGTCCCGCGTCCGGAGGCGCCCAGTGGCGTCGCAGCGTTCCCTCTCCCGCGTTGCGGGAGTGGGTGTTCGTTTCCTGACCTCTCGCATCGGCCCCTGTCCCGCCCCGTCTGCCTCCCAAGGCGTCGGGGTTCACGTGAGAGGAGTCTTCATGTTCCGTTTGCTTCCTGCGGCGCTCATCGCGACCGTCTGTTTGTTCGTAAGTTGTCCCGGTGCCTGGGCACAGGCCGCCGTCGAGGAGCCGCCCGTGGCCGTCGCCGTTGCGGCACCCGCCAACGCCGTCGCGGGTGCCGACGCCCAGCCCCACTCCGCGGCCCATCTGAGGGGCACCTATGACACCGGGTCGACCGCCTGGATCCTCGTCAGCGCCGCGCTCGTGTTCTTCATGATGCCTGGCCTCGCCCTCTTCTACGGCGGCATGGTGCAGGCCAAGAACGTCCTCAACATGTTCATGCTCGTGATGATCTGCGTCCCGATCGTCGCGATCGAGTGGGTGGCCTACGGCTACAACATGGCCTTCGCCGTTCCCTCGGCCATCGCCCTCGATGCCGGTGTCGGCCCCGACGGCAAGGAGCTCCCCAAGCACAGCTACCTCGGCTGGGATCCGGGGCTCGTGTTCCTCAACTCGTTCGCCGAGCTGAGCGTCGACGGCGCGAACGCCTACGAGCGGATCGTGACCAGCGGCGATACGGTCGAAGCAGCACCCAACGGTGTGCCGGAGCTTCTCTTCGCCATCTATCAGATGATGTTCGCGATCATCACGCCGGCCCTCATCGTCGGAGCGATCGCCGAACGGGTGAAGTTCAGTGCCTGGTGTTTGTTCACGGTTCTGTGGGCAACCATCGTTTACAACCCGGTCTGCCACTGGGTTTGGAATGTCAACGGCTGGCTGTTCCAGAAGGGCGTGCTCGACTTTGCCGGTGGCACCGTCGTCCACGTCCTCGCGGGCGTGTCGGCGCTGGCTCTCCTGCTCATCCTGCCGAAGCGGCGTGGCTATCCGGGCGGCCACTTCGTGCCCCACAGCGTCGGCTGGACGCTCATCGGTGCCGGCATGCTGATGGTCGGTTGGTTCGGCTTCAATGCCGGATCGGCGATCGCCGTCGGCAAGGATTTCCTTCCGGTCGCCGGCGGTGTTGCGGTGCTCGCCTTCGCCACGACCGCGATCGCCGGCAGCGCTGCCTCCGGGGCGTGGGTGTTGGCTGAGTGGCTCAAGGTCGGTAAGCCGTCGTCCCTCGGCTTCGCCTCCGGCATGGTGGCGGGGCTCGTGGCGATCACGCCGTGTGCCGGCCACGTCAGCCCGTTCAGCGCCCTGCTCATCGGGCTCATCAGTGGGGTCGTCTGCTTCCTTGCCGTTCAGGCCAAGCCGCTCATCGGCTATGACGACTCGCTCGACGTCGTCGGCGTCCACGGCGTGGGTGGTGCTCTCGGCGCCCTCCTCGTCGGCCTGTTCTGCATCCGGCCGGCCGTGGGAGGCATCGACCAAGTCCTGATCCAGGCGCAGGGCCTGCTCTGGGCCGGCGGCTACGCCTTCCTCTGCACGCTCGTCCTCGGGTTCTTGATCCACAAGACGATCGGCTTCACGGTCAGCCATCAGGCTCAGGCCGAAGGGCTCGACTACGCCGAGCATGGGGAGTCGGCCTACCACCTCACCTGATCACGACGAGATCGAGACCCCTGACCGGGAAGCGGCCCGGTCGATTCAAGACGCGCGACGGGAGAAGGCTTCCGTCGCTACGAGCCCCAGAAGGGTGCCCCAACGGTCCGGGTGTGTACTCCGCAATTTGCACACCCGGACCGGGGCATCCCCGCTGCCATCCCCCTCCGGCCCCCGCGCCGACTGACGCCCTGCGGCGGCTACGCCCGCGACGCGCGTCGCGGCCCCGGCCTGCTATCGTGGAGGACCATTCTCTCCCCACGCCCCGCCGAGGTCGTCATGCCATCTGCCGTTCCCAAGCTCCCCGTGACCCCCGAGAGCTCGCCCCCCGCCGTGGGGCTCGGCCTCTGGAAAATCGACCGGGCCGACACTGCCAGGATGGTCGAGGAGGCGCTGCGGGTCGGCTACCGGCATCTCGATTCGGCCTGCGACTACGGCAACGAGGTCGAGGCCGGCGTGGGGATCCGCTCGAGTCTCGCCGCCGGCGTCTGCCGCCGCGAGGATCTGTGGGTGACGTCAAAACTCTGGAACACCTACCACGACCCACGGCATGTCCGCGCGGCCGCGGAGCGGACGCTCGTCGACCTCGGCCTCGACTACCTCGATCTCTACCTCGTCCATTTCCCGATCGCCCAGCGATTCGTCCCCTTCGACGTCCGCTATCCCCCTGGCTGGATCCACGACCCGACGGCATCCCAGCCGCGGATGGAGATGGTCAATATCCCTCTGGCGGAGACGTGGGGGGCTCTTGAAGAGCTCGTCTGGGCCGGGATCGTGCGCCGCATCGGCGTCTGCAACTGCTCGACTGCGCTCCTCCGCGATCTCCTCGCCGGGGCGCGGATCCCGCCGGCCGTTCTCCAGGTGGAACTCCACCCGCTCCTCGCTCAGGAGAAGCTCCTCCGCTTCTGCCGGGAACAGGGGATCGCCGTGACTGCCTTCTCCCCGCTGGGAGCCCCGTCGTACGTCCCCCTCGGCATGGCCCGGCCGGAGGAATCGCTCCTCGATCATCCCCTCATCCGCGACACCGCCACTGCCTGCGGACGAACCCCGGCTCAGGTCCTTCTCCGCTGGGGGGTGCAGCGCGGGACGGCCGTGATCCCCAAGACCTCCCGCCGCGAGCGGCTCAAAGAAAACCTCGAGCTCTTTGACTTCACCCTCACCGGGCCCCAAATGGCAGCGATTTCCGCCCTCGATCGGGGGCAGCGGTTCAACGACCCGGGGGTGTTTTGCGAAGCGGCCTTCGGGGCGTTCTGCCCGATCTACGAATGACTCCCGTGGAATCCCTCCCGGCTCACCGGACGGACACATCCAACCGATAGGCTGGCCTCCTGCTTTGCGGATGACCTGACCAGCGGACTGGGAGTGACGCGACCGAGTCCGAGCGATCGGGCGGACCTTTCCTTGTGGCCGTTCGCCGATGCCCTTATGATTCTAGGGTGGGGGGGGTCGGATGGAGCGCGGGCTGTGCCACCGCTCCGGACCGATCGACCCGACAATCTCTTCTGTCGACGCGTTCTTTCATCACCTTCATCGCTCGATTGCTTCCTCCCTTTTCGAGGAGTCTTCCATGCGCCTCTCCTGTTCCGACCGTCCGTCCAAGGCCGGCTTCACGCTGGTCGAATTGCTCGTGGTCATCGCCATCATCGGCACGCTCGTCGGCCTCCTCCTTCCGGCCGTTCAGGCGGCCCGTGAGGCGGCCCGCCGCAGCGCCTGCTCCAACAATCTCAAGCAAACCGGCCTGGCGTTCATCAATTACGAGGGGGCGAAGAAGTCCTTCCCGGTCGCCGAGAGCCGCTTCTCGGAGGCCGAGAAGACGCAGATGAGCCCGGCCCCGCCC
>JBAWVV010000314.1:0-5355 GCA_037147115.1 Planctomycetia bacterium
CCGTGGTCGGCCACGAGCTTTGTGCCTGCGGCGATCTCCTCTTCGGTGGCCTCGCGGCCGAAGGCGAGGAGGAAGGCGCGACGGACTCTTTCAGTGGGCTCGTCGCCGGCTTCGCGGGCCACCCGCGCGGCGAAGCGGTCGGCTTGGTCGATGAGGAAGGCGCCGTTCAAGAGATTGAGGGCCTGGAGGGGAGTCGTGCTCGACGTCCGCTTCGGCTGGATCTGCCCGGCGTCGGGGCAGTCGAAGGCGCCGAAGAAGGTGTCGAGCTCCGAGCGGGGTTTGTTTTGATAGATCATTCGCCGGAAGTCGTCGGCTGAAAATTCCGTTTTCGTCTCGTAGACCTTCACGTAGTTGGCATTGGCAACGAAGAGATCAAAGCCGGGCCCGCCAGCCTGCGGATTGAGGCTCCCGCTCGTGGCCAGGATCGCATCGCGGATCGCCTCCGCTTCGAGCCGGTGGGGCGGATAACGCCACAGCAGCCGGTCTTGGGCGTCGAGAGCCAGAGCGGCCTCGCTCGGGGCTCCCCCCTGCCGCCAGGCCCGGCTCGTGACGATCAGTCGGTGGATCGGTTTCAAACGCCAGCCGTTGGCGATCAGTTCACTCGCGAGCCAATCGAGGAGCTCGGGGTGCGACGGCCGCCCCCCCCCTGCCCCGAAATCGCTCGGGGTGTCGACAAGCCCTGTGCCGAAGTGATGGTGCCAGAGACGGTTGACGATCACCCGTGCGGTGAGCGGGTTGCCCGGATCGACGATCCAGTCGGCCAGTGCCCGACGACGGGCCGCTTCGGCCGATATCGGCCCCGCAGGCCACGGGCCGGAGCCGATCCGGGAGAGCGGGCCGGGGAGAATCTCCTCGCGTGGCTGCGTTGGGTCGCCGCGAAACATTCGAAACGTCGCCCCCGGCTCGGCAAACCGGCCGGCATAAGCCATCGGACCGCGGTCGAGGGTGGAAAGCTCGGCTTTCAGCGCGCTGATCTTTCCAGCCACGCTCGCCGGGTCGGCGACGCTCCCCGGCGGAATCGCCGCCAAAGAGTCATCGGGCGCGGCGGTGGGGTCACCGAAGGGGCGGCGATCGAGGTCGGAGGCGACTGGCTGCCACGTGACGCCGTCGGCGGAGAGCGCGATCTCGTAGCGCGTCGCCACCCGGTCGGCATATTTTGGCTCCGGGGAGCGATCGCGGCTCCACACCACCCGGTCAACCGTCTCGGTGGCCGGAAGCTCGAGTTGCACCCAGCCGGTGCCGGGGGTGTTTGAGATCCAGGAATGCTCGTTGCCAACCTGCCCGTCATTCACATGGGCCAAGGCATGAGAGGCATTGCCGGCGAAGTTACCGGAGGAGGTGGGGGTAGCGCCGCGGGCGACGTTGCGGCCGTCGGTTGAAAAGACTTCGAGCTCGTCGAGGCAGGGCTCGGCGCCGCTGGTCTCGAGGATCGTGAAGCGGATGAAGCGGGTGGGGATCGGGGCAAAGCGATCGATGTTGTGGCGAGGGGTGACGGCCCGACGGAGCGTGCCTACCCCCGCCTCGGCCAAGAGCCTGCTGATCTCGGCCCGTCGATCCTGCCGGGGTGGCTCCGAGGGGAGCGTCACCTCGCGCTCGCCATGCTCGACGCCGGCAAAGACGGCCTTGAGACGGTAGTAGTCGGTCTGTGGAATGGGATCAAACTTGTGGTCGTGGCAGCGGGCGCAGCCGACGGTGAGGCCGAGAAACGCCGAGCTGGTCGTGCTCACCATGTCGTGGAGCTCGTCGGCCCGCTGGTTGGCCGTCAGCACCGGGTCGGGGGACTTCACCTGATCCCAGGCGCCGCCGACGATGAATCCGGTGGCGACGTCGGCGCCGTGAGAGTCGCCGGCAAGTTGGGCGCGGACGAAGGCGTCGTAAGGGAGATCGGCATTGAGGCTTTCGATCACCCAGTCGCGGTAGCGCCAGGCGTTGGGGCGCATCTGGTTCATCTCGAAGCCGTTGCTCTCGGCGAAGCGGACGGCGTCGAGCCAATGCCGCGCCCAGCGCTGGCCGAAGCCGGACGAGGCGAGGAGCCGATCGACGAGATCGCCGACCGCCAGGTCGCTTCCCCGCGCGGCCACATCGAGGCTGAAGGCCTGCACGTCAGCGGGCGTCGGCGGCAGGCCGACAAGATCGAACATCACCCGCCGCAGGAGCGTGGCCGGGGACGCCTCTGGCTGGAGCGCGAGGCCCTGGGCCGCAAGCGCCTCGGCGATGAAGGCATCGATGGGGTTGGCTACGCCGGCGATTTCCGGGAGCGGCGGCCGGACGATCGGCTGGAAGGCCCAGTGGGTCGAGGTTTTGAGCGAGTCAGGAAAGAGCGCGGGGGAGAGCGTGGCAGAGTCGTCGGGCCAAGGGGCGCCGGCAGCCACCCAGCTCGCGAGGATCGCGCGCTCTTCCGCCGGGAGGGGATCGGCGTCGGCCGGCATCCGGGCCTCGGCGTTGTCGGTCGTGACGCGGCGGACGATCTCGCTCGCTTCTGGTTTCCCGGGCACGATCCCGGGGAGCCCGGAGTCGCCGCCGGCAAACGCCCGCTCGCGCTGATCGATCCGCCAGCCGCTCTCGGACGCAGCCGGCCCGTGGCAGGCGCCACAGCGGTGGGCCAGGAGCGGAGCGACAACGGTGGCGAAATCAGGCGCTTCGGCGGCAGGTGGCTCCGCTCGGACAAGCCCGGTGCCGGGCAACCCCGCCAGCACAAGCCAGAGGGGAGCAAGGCACGCAGCCAGAAGAAAAAAGCGACTCACCACGTCAACACCCCCAGACGACCGGCCCCGATCGACCGGTCGTCCTTCAGTTTACCGTCGCGGGACGGAACGTGTCAGCCGAGGAGATGCTCGAGGACGAGCCGCTCGAGGGCTTCGTAGTCGCGGGCGGCGACCATCGATTCGGCGGTGTTGACCGGGAAGGTGCGGACCTTCTCGACGAGCTTGAGGAACACCGCGTGGCTCGTGGCCAGATGGGCCGTGGCCGACTCCGCCTTCTGCGTCCGCTGCGCCTTGACGTCGAAGCCGACAAAGCAGCCGGTGGCGGCGTAGTCGACCGATTCGAGGACGCGGACTTGGTCGAAGGCGCCGCGCAGATTTACAGCGCCGAAGACCTTGTCTTGGTCGTACTTGAGGCCGTTTTGGTCATTGAGGTGAACGCTCCACAGCTTCCCGGCGGCGAGCGCGAAGCCCATTTCGTCGGAGGGATCGAGCCCGGCGAGGATGGCGTGGGCGCTCTCGATGAGGACGCCGACGCGGGCCGGATCGGCACAGCGCGAGCCGAGGGCGAGGGCATGGCCGATCGTGGGGATGAAGGCGGTGTCGACCGGCTCGTTCGGCTTCGGCTCGATGGCGATCCGAACCTTCGGGTCGGCGTGGAGGATGGCGTTGCAAGCCTCGATCATCCGCTGGGAAGCCTGGATCGGGCACTTGCTCTCACGGACGCCGGTCCCCTCGCGGGCCGGCCAGAGGACGATTAAGTCGGTGCCGAGCGCCTTGGCAACGTCGACGGCCCGCTTCGACCGCTCGATCGCCCACGTCCGGCAGGCAGGGTCGTTGCTCGTGTAGCCGCCGTCGATGCCGTGTTGATGCTCCCAGAGCCGGGGGGCGACGAACTCGGCGACGAGGCCCTTGTCGGCGAGCTTCCGCTTCATCGCCTCGGCCTGGGCGACGATCTGCGCCGGGGAGAGGCTTTCGAGATCGGGCACGGCGTCGTCGTCGTGGAACTGGATCCCCTCGAAGCCGAGATCGACAGCCACATCAAGGACATCATCGAAGGGGACGGCCGGGCGGACGGGGGGGCCGAAGGGGTCAGCACCGCGGCCGAGGTTCCAGGGGCCGACGGAGAAACGGTAGTGCGATTCGGCCATGGTCGTTCTTGCCCTCAATCGAAGTGGGAATGGGTCGTAGCGGCGGCCGCCGTCGGCGGAGTGCCGAAGTTTGGGAGAGGGGAAAGAATACCCGCCCGGCGATGAAATTTGCAGGCCGGGATCGGGTAGGCTGTTTCCCCTGCAAAGGCTCTCCATGTTCGGCCTCACCGTGCCGTCCAGTCCGTCCAGTCTCTCCAGTCCGTCCAGGATCCACCCACCATGCACCGCACCGTCCCGCAGAAGTCGCTCGATCTCAAGCTCGCCCGGATCGTTGCCGACCCCTCCTGCCAAGACTTCATCCTCGCCGATGCCAAGGATGCCGACATGGCCTTCGGCCTGGCGGCGCCGGGTGTTCGCCGCGGGGGGGATCCGTTCCGCGGGCCGTTCCGCACGATCGCTGAGTTTCGTGAGTCGATCCGGCAACTCGTTGCCCAGGGGCTCGTCGACATCATGCTCATGAGCGGGAGCACGAGCGAGGTCCTTGCCATCGACGAGGGGCTGTTTGTTGACAGCCATGTCACGCCGGCGGTGCGGATGAACGACACCACCGACATCTGGCTCGCCTCCGGCAGCGGCAACTATCCCCGCCAGCCTGCCCTCCCCTTCACAACGTGCTCGATCTCCCAGGCCCAGTGCGGCCGGATCGATCGCAGCCATGCCGACAGCAGTGGCTCGTCGCGAGGGCGCGGTGCCGATCTCGGCCTTTTCTCCCTCACGCTCAACGACGACGCTACGCTCGACCGGGGGATGCTCGAGGCCTACGGCACCTTCCGGGCCGAGGCGGAGCGGGCCGGGTTTCGCCACTTCCTCGAGGTTTTTTATCCCAACGCCATCGACCGCACGCCGGGGCGCCCCAGCGGCGACCGTCCGCGGGACGAGCGCCCCCGCGACATCGCCCGCTTCCTCGCCGACCATGTCGCCCGGACGCTCGCCGGCGTGCCACGGGCCGGCCGGCCGATCTTCCTCAAGATCCCCTATCTCGGCCCCGAGGTCACCGAGCAACTGGCCGCTTACGACCGCTCGCTCGTCGTCGGCATCCTTGGCGGTGGCGCCGGGACGACGCACGATGCCTTCGGGCTCCTGGCCGATGCGAAGCAGCACGGCGCCCGCGTCGCCCTCTTCGGCCGGAAGATCAATGCCGCCGAGGATCAGCTCGCCTTCGTCCGCCACCTCCGCGCCGTCGCCGATGGCGCGACGTCGGCGGAGGAAGCGGTGAAGGCCTACCATGGCGATCTCCAGACCCAGGGGATCGCCCCGCACCGCAGCCTCGCGGACGATCTCGCGCGTGCCCCGACGGCGCAAGCTTACGGCGGCTGAGGCCGCTTGCCCCCCTCATCCGCTTCGTCCCCCGGGATCGATCATGCCCCCCTCCGACGTCCTCCGTGCCCTCGCCCTCCCGCTCCCGCCGGCACCGCAGCCGGTGGGGGCCTACACGCCATCTTTGAGATTGGGCAACCTTCTCTACACGTCCGGGCATCTCCCCCTCCTCCCCGATGGCTCCC
>JBAWVV010000315.1:0-5342 GCA_037147115.1 Planctomycetia bacterium
TACGCCTCCGCTTCGCACTCCCTCTCTCTCCCTCGCCTTGGGGCACGACAAGCTCATGGAGCAGGCTTCTGATCGCCAAAAGCCCGATGCGAGCCTGAGCAGCGCTGTGCCGCCAGGGATCACGGCGCTTCGCGACTCCCTGCCACGCTGGCGAACGCGGATCTTCTGGTCCTTCCAAGTGTTTTTCTGGACGGCGATCGCCGCGGCCGTGCTGGGGCTGAGCAGGGCCGTAGAGCCGACCGCGCCGACGCCGTGGCTGGCGATGGTGCTCCGGGTGGGCACCGGCTTCGTGATCTCGACGGTCGTCTATATGGTCTTCGAACGGGCAAGGCTCCGCGGGATGTCGCGGCAGGTGCGGTGGCCGCTGATGATCGCGGTGTCGCTGGTGGGCCTTGGGGCTTCGGTGCTGCTCCTCATCGCCGGCGGGATCAGCGGCCCGACGCTCTGGAGCGGGGCGCGGATCGTCGGGCTGCTCGTGCCGAGGCTCGTGACGACGTTCTTCTGGTGCGCGAGCATCTTCGGGCTGGAGATGATCGAGGACTTGCACAAGACCGAGATCCTCCTCGCCGAGAACGAAGCCTCCGCGGTCGACCTCGAAAATCGCATGCTCCGGGCGGAGGCGGCCGCCCGGACGCTCGAGCTGCAGCAGCTCCAGGAGCAGATGAACCCCCACTTCCTCTTCAACGCGCTCAACGCCGTGCTCGCCATCAAGGACGACCCCGACGCCGTGGAGAGCGTGATCCGCGACCTCGCCGATTACCTGCGGTTTGTCCTCGGAGAAGCCCGCACGTTCGAGCCCCTCTCCCGCGAGCTGCACGCCCTGGAGAAATACCTCGGCGTGCAACAGGCCCGGTTCGGCAAGAATCTCAGCTGCCGCGTCACCTGCGATCGGGCGGCCCTGGCCGCGCTCGTGCCGCCGATGCTCATCCAGCCGCTCCTGGAAAATGCCTTCAATTACGGCAGTCAAACAAGCTCCATGCCGCTGCGGGTGAACGTGACAGCCAAGGTGGTCGAGGACTGGCTCGAAGTGGTGGTGGCCAATTCAGGCCGCTGGGTGGAGCCCGACAAGACGCGGTCCCCCTCCACCGGGATCCGTTCCCTTCGCAAGCGGCTCGCCCTCCTCGGCGACGAAGCTGCCACCGTCGATACGGTCATCGACCCCGATCTCGATGGCGGATGGGTGCGCGTCGTCATCCGAATGCCCGCCACGCTCAAGCGGCCATCGACTGATGAGCCTGATCGGCCCCCGAACGACTCCCCGACGGCCGCGCTCGATCGCCCCGCGCCGCCGACAAGTGCCTGACGCCCCCACCCAGGCCCGCCAGTTCCAGGACATTGCCATGATCTCCGCGCTCCTTGTCGACGACGAGCCTCGGGCCAACGAGCTGATGCGGAAGCTGCTTGCCGCGCATGCGGAGATCGAGATCGTCGGCGTCGCCGAGAATGCCGCCGAGGCCCGCCGCTTTCTCGAAGCAACGCCGCCGGACGTCGTGTTTCTCGACATCGACATGCCCGGGGACAGCGGCCTCGACCTCCTCGTGAGTGTGCCCGACGCCACCCAGGTGGTGTTTGTCACCGCGAGTGACAAACACGCCGTGCGGGCGTTCGCCGCCGCCGCCCTCGACTATCTCGTCAAGCCGGTCGATCCGGAGAGGCTCGCCGATACGGTGGCCCGCGTCCGCAGGCAGGCTGCCGGCAAGCAGGTCGCCGATGATCGCGAAACCGACGAGGCCGACGATGCAGAGGTGCTGGGGCTCGATGCCGCGGTGAGCGTGCCGCTGGCGGGAAAGACCACATCGTTGCTGGTGACCGTCGGCGACATCTGCTGGATCGAATCGCTCCGCAACTACACGCGGGTCGCGCTCAAGTCGCCGCAGAGGGTGCTGCTCTACGGCCGACGGTTGAGCCATTGGGACACGATCCTCCCCACCGACTTGTTTGCGCGGGTGGGCCGATCACACATCGTCCAGGTCGCCGCGGTGCATCAGATCGAGTGGAAGTCACGCAACGAGACGGTGGTGACGTTTGAAGAAGGGGCAGCCCCCCTCACCCTCGGCCGCGTCTCCGCCAAGCGGCTCCGGGAAATCCTCACCGGCGAGTCGTGAGTGGAATTGGCAGGCGCCGACTCCGGACCCATCGCAGCACCGCGACACCGCGAAGCGTCACCGCGGCTCCTCAGGCTCGAGCGCCTCGCGGCCGATCTCGATACGATCGAGGAGGAGGAGCGCTCCCTCGGGCAGCACCGGCTCGAAGCGGAGCCGGCGCGGCCGGGCAGCGCCGCTCCCCAGATCGAGTTCGAGCGGCAGCGAGCCGGTGATGCGGGCGCGCGTTCCCTCGCGCTCGAGGCCCACCTCCCGGGCCGCAAACTCCTGCCGGAAACGGGCAAACGCTTCGTCGTCGCAGCCTTCGAGCAATTCCAGATCGAGGCCGAGGAGCGCCCCGCGCTCGGGCACGCCCGTCGCAAACGTCGCCGTCAGCCGCTGCACCGGTTGCCGGCCACCGTCGGCGACGAGCTCGACACCCGTGGCCCGGAGATCGGCGTCGACAGGGGCGAGATAGCGGACGCCGAGAACGGTGAGAGCCCCGCGGAGGAAGACCACCGCATCGGGCCCGAGCATCGCCCCCGGGGCGAGCACGCCATCGACGTTCCACACCTCGCAGCCCGTCGGGAGAAGAAGATGCGCGGCAAGCCCAGAGAGGAGGAGCGGATCGACCCGGAAGGGGTCGCGGCGCGGATCGAGCAGCCACAGGCCCGTCACGCGCGCCCCCTGCTGCGAGGAGACGAGATACGGCCGGAGATGGCTCGGCTTTGCCTGCGGAGCCTCGGCCGACGCTTCGTGAACCGTGCCGTAGGGATCCCCCCGGCCATCGAAGACGAGCGTCACGTTCGCTCCGCGCCACGGCTCGCCTCCGGGCTCCGGGCTCCAGCCGACCGGCGGGAGATTCACCACGAGCGTCTTGTCTTCCGCGCCGCGGCCTTCCCCGGCGATGCCGATGCTTGATGATTTTCCCACCCAGTCGGTGATCCGCTGCCAGGGGCGTTCCCCCGTCCGCTCGACAACGAAGCGCGGCGCGAGGGCGACGACCTCCTCGAGGAGGCTCCCCGGCGGCTCCCAGCGGCAGGCCGTGCGAAAAAGATGGAGGCCGTCGCGCGGGGCCCCCGGCAGCCACCCGGCTCCCTCGGGCCGCGCCGGCACCGTCAGCCAGCCGGCCTCGACGAGATGCTCGTCGGCATAGCCGCGGCCAAAGAGCCAGTCGTAGTCGCGGGCATGGGGGCCGGTGAGGCGCTGCGCGACAGGGAGCCAGTGGCAGGCAGCGCTTCTCCAGACATACCCAAGCGCCCCCTCCGCCTCGGCACGCGTCTCCCACGACGGGGCATGATCGGCAACGAGCGCGAGGGCATCGAGGTCGACGCCGAGATAGGTCGGCGCGACAAACTCCGTCACCCCGCGCATCCGCGTGAAGGCGCGCCATTCCCGCCACGCGGCCTCCCCCTCGGTGATGGCGTCGGGCCCGGCGAGATCGCCGAGGGCGAGGAGGTTCCAGGTGTGCGTCAGGAAGATGTTGGTGTAGCCCGGCTCGACACGGCGGCGGCGGATCGCCGCGAGGGCGTCGCGCGCCATGCTGTCGACAAGCGCGCGGCTGCGGGGTGACAGCCGGCGGCCACCGGGCCGCGGCACGAGCCGGCCCTCGTCTTCGAGGCGCAAAAGCGCGAGCAACTGCCCGGCAAACTCGCAGGCATTGGCATCGGTCACGTCGCTGTCGCCGAGCCGCCAGCGGAAGTTGCCACGATCGGCCTCCTCCGCCCCAACGACCTGCATCGATCGCGCCAGCTCCAAGCCCGCCTCGATCGCGGCCGGATCCCAGCCGCGGCCGGCTGCTTCGAGGGCGTAGCGGAGGAGCCCGCGGATGCCGATGGCAGGGTCGCGGCTGGCAACAATCCTTTCTTGGGCATCGAGGCTCTTGATGGCATCGAGGCTTTCGCGGGCATCGAGGGACGCTGCGCCGACTGCCGCCGCCGGCTCGCGGCGAACCCGGAGGTTGCGGAAGCGGGCCGGCCCGCCATGGTTTTGAAGCGAGAAAAAGCCGGAGAGGGGCTTGCTGCGGATCTGGGGGACGCTCCCCTGGTCAACATCCTGGATCGAGCGGCCGTTGAGGACGACGCGAATCCTTGGGCCCACCAACGTCACCTCGAGGTCGTTCCATTCCCCGGCCGGACGGATCGCGTTTTCGCGCGGCGCGACGTAGCGGTAGAGGGAGCCGGAGGAGTGAGTCGACGGCGGGCTCCCGGCATCGTCGAGAAGCTGGAGCTCGTAGCCGCGGAGGCTCGGCCGTGTGGCCCGTGAGCGGCGCCGGTCGAAGGCGCCGGTCCGCAGGCCGATGCCGGCGTTGCAGGGCTCGCCGTCGGCTGGCTTTCCGAGCCGAAACTCCATCCGCAGCGTGACGTCGGCAAACGGCTCGCGGGCGTAGCGGAGGAAGCCGAAGCCGAGGCCGTCGCATTCGATCTCCCCATTCTTCACGCTCCACACCGGGCGGCCGTCGGGATGGACCTCCGAGTCGGCGTGGGATTCGATCACCCAGCCATCGAAATCCCGGCCGTTGAAGAGGTCTTCAAAGCCTTCTTCGGCAGCGCGGACTACCGCTGGAAGGCCGAGGACGAGAAACGCAGCCAACACGGCCAGTCGGACCGGGATCAGCAGGCGATTTTCTCGCCAGCCCCTCATCGATCACCGCCGCGCCGCGGACGATCGACAAGCACTCCGATGACCGCGGCCATGAAGGCGGGCAGATCGGAGGGGCGGCGACTGGAGACGAAGTGCCGGTCGACGACCACCTCCGCGTCCTCGAACAGCGCCCCGGCATTGACCAGATCGTCCTTGATGCCGGGGCTGCCGGTGACGCGGACGCCACGGTAGACCCCCGCCGAGATCGCGATCCAGCCGCCATGGCAGATCGCCGCCACGAGTTTTCCAGCGGCGGCGAAGTCGCGGACGAGCGCGAGGACAGGCACGTCGCGGCGGAGGGCGTCAGGCATCCAGCCCCCCGGCAGGATGATCCCGTCGAAGTCGGCGGCCACGAGCCCCGCGACGGTCGTCTCCGACCGGCAGGGATAGCCATATTTGCCGAGGTAGGTCCGCGGCTCGTCCCGGCTGGCGAGCGTCACGACGGCGCCGGCTTCCTCGAGCCGCAGCTTTGGATACCACAGCTCGAGATCCTCGTAATCGTCGCCGGCTAGGACCACCACCCGGGCTCCCGGGAGCGGCCGTGACATCGAGGAGGGAGACGCGGCGGGCGACGGGATGGGAAGGTCGGCGGCACGGGGGGAAGGGTCGCTTTGGGCC
>JBAWVV010000316.1:0-5328 GCA_037147115.1 Planctomycetia bacterium
ACCTTCATCGAAAGCCCGCCATGGATCTGGAGTCCGATCGGGGCCGGGTCGGCGTATTTCGGCGACGTGTACTGCGACACCGGCTCGCCGTTGAGCCAAACGGTGAACGTGTCCCCCTCGGCACGGATCCGGATCCGGTTCCAATCTCCCGGCTTGAGCAAGTCGCCGGCGCGCTTCGCCTGCGCTTCTTCTGGATAATTGCCGACGTAGAACGAACAGGTCATGTCGCGCTTGAGGCTGCGCGAGACGCCGATCTGCAATTGCAATTCCGGCTTGCGGACCATGAACCCGCTGTCGATCTCCCCTTCAAAGCGCACCTCCCCTTCGAGGATCACGTCGCCGTAGGCCTTCTCGGTGTAGAGCATCGAGCCCTTTTTCTCGGCATCGTTCTCGCCGACGAGGATTCCGTCGACGACCTTCCAATGGGGTTCGGCGGGGGGCGTCCAGCCGGTGAGATCCCGGCCGTTGAAGATCGATGGCAGGCTCGATGTCGGCGGGATCTCCTCGGCGCGGAGGATGGGCGCGGCGGTGGCCACGACGGCGGTGAGAAAGATGACCAGGGCGCGGGGGAGCGGGTGAGGCATGGGGCGGTCTCCGGCGAAACTGTGGGCGGCAAGACTCTGGTGCGCCGGGACTGCAGCGCGCGGCGGGGAGTATAGACTCGCGTTCTTGCCTCGATCGATGTGGATGCCGGATGGACGGAGCGGGGGCGACGATGGATTCGACTGCTGCGATCGTGCTCGCCGGCGGACGTTCGTCGCGATTGGCCAGTGCCGGGATCGTGTCCCCCGGTGGCAAGGCAGGGTTGGTGCTGGCGGGAAAGACCCTCCTCGAGCGGGTCTGCGGGCGGGTGGGGCGTGTGGCGCGGAAGATCGTCGTCGTGGCGGCGCCGGGGCAGGAACTGCCTCCCCTGCCAGGGCCCGTGGAAGTGGTGCGCGACAGCGCCCCCGGGAGCGGGCCGCTGGCGGGGATCGCCGACGGGCTGCGGGCCCTCGGCGGCGCCGCCCCGACGGTGCTCGTCGTGTCGTGCGACGTGCCGCTGATTCGTCCGCAGATCCTCGGGCTGCTGCGGGAGGGGCTCCTGGCAGGCCCGGGGGCGCCGCTGTGGGTGGTGCCGGAGGTGGGGGGCCATCGCCAGGTGCTCGTGTCGGCGGTCCGGCCAGAGGTTTTGGCGGCGATCGAGGCCCATCTCGCGGCAGGCCGGCGCGACCCGCGGTCGCTGGTGGAGAGGCTCGGCCGGGCAGGCAGAGCAATCGTTGTGCCTGAAAGCGACCTTCGCGCTACCGATCCGGGCCTGTGGAGCTTCCGCGACCTCGACACGCCACGGGACCTAGAGGAACTGGGGGATTTCCTCGCGTCCGGGGGGGAAAGCTGACCTACGGGAAATCAGGGGGGCACTTCTATACTCCGCCCCATGGCGACGCGAAACACCCGAGCGCATGAGGCTGACGGGCCCCCGCGGGGCCGCCGGGCCCTCCGCTGGGCGGTGGTCCTGGCGGTGATCGGCGCTGCGGTCTGGTTCGCGCCGGCCGCGGTGGTGAAGACGCCGCTGCGCGACTGGCCGCTGGCGATGGCGCTGGCCGGCATCGACGGCGGGATCTCGAGCCGGGCCGCGACCTGGAATTGGTTCGGAGCGGTCGAGTACCGCGATGTGATGCTCGTCGACCGTGGCGGCCGACCGGTCGCTGCCGCACGGCGGATGATCGTTGATCGTGGCCTGCTCAAGTTGCTCGTCGACCGCAGCGATCTGGGGACGGTGCGGCTGGTGGGAGGGGAGGCGCTGGTCGAGGTGCGGCGCGGTGGAAGCGGGATCGAGGATCTCCTCGCCCCGTGGATCGCGGCGGCGGCCCGGGCCGGATCCTCGCCTTCGCTGGAACTCGAGGTCGTCGATGCCTCGGTCGAAGTCGTCGACGTCGAACGGAACGACGCCTGGCGGATGACAGAGCTGATCGCGGCCGGAAGCATCCGACCGGGGGCGACGCTGGCGGGCTGGACGCTCGCAGGACGGGTGGTGCACACCGGGGCCCCAAAGCGCGATCTCGCGGCAGCCTTCGCCGCGCCGCCGTCGGCACCGAACGATCCTCCTGCGCCGTCGCGGCTCGATCGGACGACGATCGTCACCGCCGCCACCGCGAGCCTGGCGCGGGCCGGCGGCTGGTCGATCTCCTCCCCGAACGACCCCGGAGTGCCGACTCCCCGCTCCCTCGCCGTGGCGGGCAACGGGGTGCCACTCGACCTGTCACGGGTTGTTGCCGCCAGGTTCGATCTCCCCCGCGTGCTCGAGGGGACGGCCGATGTCCGTCTCGACATCCAACTCCCCTCCGCCATCCGCGCCGGCCAAGGGCTGCGTGTGGCTGGGCGCGTCGACGGCGCCCGGCTCGCCGTCTGCCGGGCCGACACGCTCGAGCGACTGGTGGCCCTCGAACGCTGGGAGGCGCCGGTCGACGTCTCGCTGGACGGCTCGACCGTCACGCTCCGCGACTGCCGGATCGAGTCCCCCCTGTTCCGGGCGGAGGCTTCGGGGCGGATCGGTCTGCCCCAGGGGACCGCCTGGGAGTGGGCCGAATTGCTCATCGGCGACGACTTCGCGCTGGCTGTCGATATCGACCTGGCGGCGGCGTCGCGAAGCGTCAGCGGTGGACTGCACGTTCGTCCCGATGTCCGTGTCGCCGGTGGACAGCTGCAGATCGCCGCGGCGGGGCGGGCGGAGGGGACGGAGCGCGTTCTGGAGGTCCGCGTCGGAGCACGCGATCTGGAGGTGGTCCAGGGGACGAGGCAGCTCCGTTGGCCGGAGCCATTCGTTGGTTGGCTGCGCTCCCGGCGTGGTGCCGGACGGGGGGAGCGGCTCCGCGTGGAGGAGGCGCGGTTGGCGACGTCGGCCTTCGAGGTGTCGGCGTCGGGCACGACCGAGTCGTCCGATCTCCAATGGACCGTCGACCTCGGTCGGCTGGTTGCGGACGCCGGCGAGGTCCTCGACCTCCGCGGCGTCGATCTCGCCGGTACGACGCGCGGTCGGGCCACACTTCAGCGGGCGCCGGCCAACGGCGCGGCGACCGCCGCGGTCACCGGCAGCGTGACCGGCCTCCGCTGGCTCGCCGCTGGTCGCCCCGACTGGATCGATGATGAGATCACGATCGATGCCTCGGCGGCCGGATCGGTGGCCGATGGCACGATGGTCATCGACACGGCGCGCTCGGCGTTTGCCGCGGCGGGGGATCGCCTCGAGGTGAACGTCGCCGGAGGGGCGTTGGTCGATCCCTCCCTCCTTCCGTCGCTGATCGGGCTGGCGCGTCGGCGCGGGGCGTGGCTGCGGCCGGCGCCGACCTCGACGGGGATCTCGGTCGATTGGTCGCTGCAGGGGGATCTGGCTTGCTGGCAGGCCCGGCTCGCGGCGCTCCTCGGCGATACCGCCCTCCCGTCGACCCGTCTCGGCGGCACGGTCGAGGCCTCGGCATCGCTGTCAGCCCACGGTGAATCGTGGCAGGTGACCCGGGCCGGCGGAGAGGTCGTGAAGCTCGATATCGACGGCGGACGGATCGTCGAGCCGAGGTTGGTCGCCACGGCCGCCGGCACGATCGATGCCGCCAGCGGCCGGGTTGACATTTCCTCCGCCGAGGTCCTGACGGCGAGTCTCTCGCTGCGGACCGGCGGATTGACGATCCTTCCGTTGCCGGCCGGCCGGCCGGCCCCCAGCGGCCCTTATGCCCCGTGGGATGATCCGGGCCGATGCCGTGGCCGCGTCCAATGGCAGTGCGATGTGGGAAGGATGGCGACGTGGTTTGTCGATCCGGTGACGGTCGAGCGCTGGCCTGCGGCGGGGCGGGTGTGGGGGACGGTCGATCTCCAGGAGACCCCGGCGGGGCTCAATCTCCTCGTTGATGCCACCGGCAACCAACTCTCCCTCTCGACGACCACCGATCCGCGGCCGTCAGTGCCGATCGATCCCACGGGTGCCCCGGCGCGTGAGGTGTGGGCGGAGCCGCGGGCCCGGCTCCTCGTCGAGCTCACCCGCGCGCCCGTCGGCGACGGCTTGGCCATCAACCGACTCGTGCTTGAGTCGTCGACGGTGGCTGCGGCGGCCGTGGGGACGGTGCACGAGTGCTCGTCGCGCCCTCTCCTCGATGTTGGCGGCACGCTCAATTATGACTGGGGGATGCTCTCCCGGCTCCTCCTCCCCTGGACGGGAGGTCGCCTCGAGCTTGCCGGCGGTGCGGCCCGTCCGTTCGCGCTCCGGGCACCGGTCGAGCCGCTTGTCCGGGTCGTCCTCGATGGCGTCGCACCGGGCAGACCGACTGCGGCCGCGGCCTCGGTCGAGGATACACCGACACCCACGACTGAGGTGCCGCTTCCCGAGAACTGGCTGGCGGCAATCCGAGGTGGGGGGCGCGAGGCCGATCCCGAGAGGCCGGTCCGGGCCGCACTGCCGGTGTCGCTCCAGCCCCAGGCGCGCAACGACACCGCCGCCTGGCTGCGGAGCCTGTCGATCGATTCCTCGACGACTTGGTCAGCCGGGGCCCTCGAGGGGATGCGGCTCGACGCCGGTGAGACGCCGCTGCGGCTTTTCGAGGGGCAATTGGCCCTTGGGCCGTTCGATGTCGGCTTCGGCGGCGGCCGGCTGCGCGGCGCACCGTGGGTGCAACTCCTCCCGGCGCCCGGCGAGCTCATTGTCCCGAAGGGAAGGCTCGTCGAGCGGATGGTGCTCGCCGGGCCGCTCGCCGACCGGTGGATGAACTGGATGTTCCCGATCGTCGGCCGCTCGATGCGGACGCAGGGGATGGTCAGCGTCGACGTGGCCGGGGCCCGGCTCCCGCTCTCCGATCCCTGGGGCGGGGATGCCGCCGGGGAGATGGTGTTTGAGAATCTTGAGGTTACCCCGGGGCCGTTGATGGCCCCGCTGGCGAATCTCGTCGCCAAACTCCAGGCGGTCATCGATCCGCGCTTCGCTTTCGGCGACAGGGCGGTGCTCCTGCGGGTTCGCCCTGAGCCGGTCCGCGTCCGCCTCGCCGCGGGGCGTGCCTGGCACGATGGCCTGGTCATGGACATGGGGCAGCTGAAGCTCCGCTCTGCCGGGAGCGTGGGGGCCGACGGGACACTCGCGATGGTGGTCGAGGTCGGTTTCCGTGGAGACCTCGTCGCAGGCGCGCCGCAGCTGGCGAAGCTGCTGCGGACACCGCTGGTGATTCCGCTCAAGGGGACATCCGATCGGCCGCAGTTCGACACCGGTGCGATCGACGGCCTCATTGCCCGGATCGTCGACAACACCGCCGAGGGGATCATCAAGGACGGCTTCGAGCGGGGGCTCGAGGGGCTTGAGGAGCTGTTCGGCAA
>JBAWVV010000317.1:0-5311 GCA_037147115.1 Planctomycetia bacterium
CGGAGCCGGGCGGCGCCGGCCGCCACGTCGACATGCGCCAGGCCGACGGAATCAAACGTCGTTGGCAGGACTTCGCCGCCGCCGGTCCAGCGGGCGATCTCGGCGACATTGCCGACTTCAGTAGCGAGAAACGGTGTCCGTGTCGCCGCCGCCTCGAAGAGCACCAGCGGCGAACACTCGACGTTCGAGGGAAAGAGAAACAGATCGGCGGCGTGGTGGGCCGCCACGATCGCCTCCCGGTCGAGATCGGCGACCGTGACGCGGCTGCGCCGCAGAATATCCGCCGGGGACCAGCTCGCCAGCCATGCCCGCGCCCGGCAGCGCCCTCCGCAGCCGCCGGAAACATCGTTCCCGGCGATGACGAGATGGGCATCGCGCAGCCGCGCACCGCGAAAGATCCTCAGGCAATCGCCATGCCCCTTGAGCGCGGTATGGCTGCCAACATGAAAAACGAAAAAGGCCCCGGGGGGAATCCCCAACCGGCGGCGGATGTCGATCGTCGGGACGGGGTCAAACTCATCAGCGCCGCAGCCGTTGGGGATGACAACAGCGTGGGACAGGCCGTGCTCGCGGGCGAACTCGGCGTCGCGGTAGACATCGGAGAGATGGACGAGCCGGTCGTAGCCCTTCAGGAGCGCCGGCAGCCGGGCGTAATAGTCGCGGTAGCGCGGCACCCGGAGCATCGAATAGCCGCACGGCACGAGCACCTTCCGCGCCTCCAGCTCCGGCAGCAGCGGGAGAAGGAGGTCGGTCGGCCAGACCTGCGCGGAGTAATTGAGGATCACGTCAGCGCCGAGATCCCTGACCCAGTCGACGTAGGCCTGGGTGTCTCCCCGATAGCCAGCGACCTCGTTGCCGCTGATCTCGAAGCCGACGACCCGGACGCGGTCGATCAATCCTTCGCCCCGGGCCGGATCGGCAGAGGTCGCCACGGTGACGTCGTGGCCGCGCTCTGCCAGCCGCCAAGCGAGTTGCCGCACCACTTCCTGACATCCGCCGCGCGACGGCCAGTAGGACTCGACCGTGAGGAGGATCTTCATCGTGGTGCCCCCGGAGCAGGCGCGCGAAGGGAAGCCGCGCGCAGCCGACGCCGCGATCGGAAGCAGCGCGCCGCGACGAGGAGCCGGTGGCAGAGCGACGGCTGCTGCCCCGCTTCCCGTCCCCACTGGCGATAGCCCTGGTAGAGCGTCAGACGTTGCTCGTCGGCGTTGGCGGTGATCCGGGCGCGGACACTCGTGGCCGGCTCGTCGGCATAGAGCACGAGGCTCTCTGGGATGTAAGCGATGTCGGTGATCGCCGCGACCCGCAGCCAGAGGGCATGATCCTCGATCGCCAGATGGGCCCGATCTTCAGGAAAGCCGCCGCAGCGCCTGAGCACGTCGGCCCGGACGACCATGCTGCTACAGACGACCGGATTCCAGGAGAGGAGATCGGAAGTGCGGATCAGCGGTCGGGGATGGTCGACGACGGTGCCGGGAGGTTTTCCGTCGCGGAGCCTGGTGGCATTGGAGGAGACGGCACCGACCCCCGCGGCGCTTGCCACCTCGAGCTGCCGCGCGAGCTTCGAAGGCAGCCAGCGGTCGTCGCTGTCGAGGAAGGCGATCCATTCGCCACGGGCGAGTCGGATTCCGCGGTTGCGTGGTGCCGCCGGACAGCCCGACCGCGGGCCATCGATCCAGAACAGCCGCGGGTCGGGGATCGCCTGCACGCGTTCTCGGCTGTCGTCGGTCGAGCCATCGTCGCAGACAAGGACTTCCAGATCCGGCTCGGTCTGCCCGAGGACGTCGCTGACGGCCGCGACGACCGCCGCGGCCCGGTTCCAGGTGGGAATGATCACACTGACGCGCACGCCCATGGCACTTTCGGACCTGCTTGGCAGCCGGACGGGCGAACGCTGACGACAGTCCTGCCCAGCCGACAGAATACCGGAAGACCACCACGCTGCCGCAACCAACCGCACCATCAGCCCGAAACTCCGGCCCGTGTTTGCCGCGGTATTCTCTGTGGGCTTCCTGCCGGCAACGGATCGGCCCGCCAGCGAAAGGGCTCTCACATCAGACCGTCAGATCAGCTCGGCGATCGGCTCGCGGTTGTCGAGGAGATACTGCGGCCGGCCGGCGTGATCGGGGATCGTCGTCGTGGCGACATCGATGCCGAGCCGGTGATAGAGCGTGGCGAAGACGTCCTGATAATGGACGGGGCGATCCTGCGGCACCTCGCCGAGCCGGTTCGTCGACCCGATCACCTGCCCGGTCCGCATCCCGCCGCCGGCGAGGAGGCAGCAGGAGGCCTGCGGCCAGTGGTCGCGGCCGGCATCCTTGTTGATCCGCGGCGTCCGGCCAAACTCCCCCCAGGCAACGACACTCACGTCCTTGTCGAGACCGCGGTCGTGGAGATCGCCGACGAGCGCCGTGATCGCCTGGTCAAAGCGGGCGAGCTGGTCGGGGAGGCGGGCGAAGTTGGAGTGGTGGCGGTCCCAGCTGCCAAACGACAGCGTGACACAGCGCACCCCCGCCTCGACGAGGCGCCGGGCGACGAGGAATTGATCCATCCAGTGCGGCCCGGCATCTTCGCCGAAGGCCGGATCGGCCGAGCCACGGCCGTAGCGATCGCGCGTGGCGGCGTCTTCCCGCTCCACGTCGAGGCTCTCGACAAACCGGCTCGAGGTCAGCACATCAAATGCCTTCGCTGCGTAGGCATCGTGGCCGGCAGTGGCATTTTTGTCGCGCCAGCGGCGGAAGCGGTCGATCCCCTCGACAAGACCGCGCCGGTCGCCGAGTTGGTCGAGCGTGACACCAGAGAGCCGCATGCTCGCAAGCCCCTCGTCGTCGGGCTGGCAGGCGGCGTGGGCGGCGCCGAGAAAGCCGGGGAGGCCTGGATTGCCGTAGGGGGCGTGGCGGGTCTTGATCGTGAGGCCAACGAACGGCGGTACGGCCCGATCGACGGGGCCCTCGAGGCGCGAGAGGGAGGCGCCGAGCGACGGATGGCCATCTTGCCTGCCGCGCGGGCCGATCGGATAGCCCGACAGGCACAGATCGGAGCAATGCTGATCGAGGCCGCCGTGGAGCGAGCGGATGATGGCGAACTTCTCCATCATCCCCGCCAGCCGCGGAAGATGTTCGCAGATCTCGATCCCGGGAACGCTCGTGGCGATCGGCCGAAAGCTCCCGCGGATCTCGGCTGGGGCCTCCATCTTCAAGTCAACCATGTCCTGATGCGACGGGCCCCCCGGCAGATAGACCATGATCACGGCCTTGTGGCCGAGGCCCCCGGAAGCTGCGCCGCTGGCGGTGCCCAAGGCCTCGGCGGCCATCAGCCGCGACATCGACAGCCCGCCGAGGGCGAGCCCACCGATCTGCATCGCATGGCGCCGCGAGCGACGCTGCCCGCCATCACAAAATCCCTCGATCGGCCGACCGGGGATCACGAGCACGGGATCGGTCACGGGGGAGTTCCTCAGCGGGATCAAGGGCGAAGGCTCATTTTTACCCGCCGGACGCGGCGGATGCGAAGGCCGATCGGCTGGCGCTCGGTTGGGTGTACGATTCATGCTCTCAACACCCCGGAGCGAAGCGCCATGCCCCTTTATGAATATGTCTGTCGAAAGTGCGACAAGAGCTTTGAACTGCTCATCCGCGGCGACGACACGCCAAAGTGCCCCCACTGCCACAGCCAGAAGCTCGACAAGCTGTTGAGCGTCGTCGCCGGGCATGTCGCCGGTGGCAAAGGATACGCCTCCCCCGAGCCCGGCGGCTGCGGCAAGCCGCAGTGCGGCATGGGCGGGTGCGGGGGGATGGGGGGATGATCGCACCCTGTGTTTCGCTCGCGGTCCTCGCCAGCGTCGCCCTGGCGACCGCCTGCGGGCCGCTTGCCGCCGCCGAACTGCGGGCCGGCACGGCGGTGGTCGATGTCACCGATCCCGGCGCTGAGAAGGTGCACGATCCCTCGATGGCGAAGGTGCTGCTCCTCGAGCAGGAGGGGCGGCGCGGAGTACTCATCACGATCGACGCTGTCGCCATCGGCGGGATCGGCCCAATCGGCGACCAGTTCCTTGCCGACCTCCGTGGGCGCCTCGCCCGCGAGCACGCCATTCCCCCCGAGGCCGTGATCGTCAACGCCAGCCATTGCCATGCGGCCGTCTGCGCTGATGTCGCCGACCGGGTCGTGGCAGCGGTCGCGGCCGCGAAGCAGCGCATGGTGCCGGTGAAGGCAGGAACAGGCACGGCGAGCGAAGCGCGGATCAGCGAGAACCGGCGCGTCGATCTCGTCGACCTCTCGCAAGCCGACATGCGTCGGGCTTACGCGATGCCGGCCGACGACGCGATCGCCGCCACCGCACCGATCGATCCGCAGGTAGGGCTCCTCGAGCTCGATCGCCTCGACGGCTCGTCGCTGGCCGTTGTCTATCTCTTTGCCTGCCATCCGATCATGAATCCGCCGCGCCGCGGCACGTCGGCCGATTTCCCTGCCGTCGCCTCTCGGCTCGTCGAGGAGGCGCTCGGAGGAGATACCGTTGCCTTCTTCGTCCAGGGCTGTGGCGGCGACATCAACCCCGTCCGCTACAAGGAGGTCGACCGGCCGGCCGATGCCGAGCCGCTCGGCAGCATGCTCGGCGGGACGGTGCTGGCGGGGCTTGCGCGGATCGAGACAACGGCCGACGCGCCGCTGCGGATCGCCAGCGAGCTTGTCCACCTGCCGCGCGGCACCGACTACGCAGCGCGGATCGAACGCCTCGAAGCGGAGCGCACGGCGATTGTCGAGGGGCTTTCGCCCACCAACATCTCGTTCGAGCAGTTCCTCCCGGCGCTCGTGACCCAGGCCATCTTCCCCGGCGACCCAGGGCGGTCGCGGCAGCGAACGCTGCACGAGCGTGCCCTCGCTGCTGACGGCCCTGACGAGACCGCCGAGCACGATCGGCTCCTCGCAGCCGAGGTCGCGGCCTACCGCAACAACATCGACTCGATGGAGCGGATCACCCGCCTCAACGTCAATCTCGCCCTTCTGAAGTCTCATCTCGCCCGCCGCGATGCCGCCGCCGGAGCGCCACTCGACGCCGAGATCGGCGGCTTGCGGGTCGGCGACTTCCGGCTTGTGACCTTCCCGGGGGAGCTCGTCTCAGGGGTCGGCCTCGACGTCAAGCAGGCCGCTGGCCATCCGACTGCCTTCGTCGCCGGCTACACCAACGGCTACCTTCACTACCTGCCCACGGCCCGCCAGCGGGCCAACACCGGCTACGCCCAAGAAGACTGCGACTGCCTCGTGGCTCCGGAGTGGGAGGAGGTTTTCCGAGATGGCGCCGCGCGGATGTTTT
>JBAWVV010000318.1:0-5305 GCA_037147115.1 Planctomycetia bacterium
GCCTCACCGAGAAAACAGAGCCTTGCGGCGGGATTCCCCGTGCCGAAGACGGTGTTTGTGCGGGCTTCGGCGAGGTGGACGCAGGCACGGCAGCCGGCCACTTCGTCGCGGAGGATGGTGAGCGCGGCGAGCCGCTGGGCAGCGGGAGCCCCAGCAGATTTTCCTCCGGAAGACGCGGATCGTGATGGCGTCACGGCCGCCGGGGAGGCCGCAGCCCGGGAGATCGGCAAAGAATCCGCCATCGCCCCGGCGGCGTCGTCAGTGCCCCCCGGAGTGGCGCGGGGGAGATCAAGGACCCCTGCATCGGCGAGACTCTCAAGCCGCTGCTTCACCCCCCGCGGTGACTTCGGCACCGTTGGTTTCCGTCTCTCTCCGGGGGATTCACCACCAGTCTGGCGCGCCATCGACGACTCCGAGCGGTCTCGAGCGAAGGTGCCGGGGATTTACAGCGCCCGGCGATGCCGCTTCGGACCACGTCCCTTACCGAGGAGCGCGGCCGACGACGGCTTCTTGGGCGGCTCGGGCTCGGCCGGCGGGGCAGCCTCCTGCCCTTCCGGGGCGACGAACGCACCGCCGGGCCCAGTCTGCTGGATCGGCGCCGCCTTCGCCCGCCGATCGAAGGCCTCAAAACCGGGGATCTCGTCGCGATGGAGGAGCTTCTCGATCCGCATCTCGATGCGGGTCAACTGTGGCCCCTCGTCGGGGGCGACGAACGTGTACGCCACCCCTTCGCGCCCCATCCGCCCGGTGCGCCCGACGCGGTGGACGTAATCGTCACAGAACTCGGGGATGTCGTAGTTGACGATGTGCGAGAGGGCCGTGACGTCGATGCCGCGGCCAACCACGTCGGTGGCGACGAGGACCTTCACAGCCCCCTCACGGAACTGCTTCATGACCCGGTCGCGGACATTTTGCGCGAGGTCGCCGTGGATGCAGCCGATCTCTTCCTCGCCACCGTGACGGGCCCGGCGCCGCGAGAGCCGTTCAAAAACCTTGTCGGTGCCGCGCTTCGTCCGGCAGAAGATGATCACCTGGCGGGGCTGCTCGCGGTCGAGGAGTTTCTCGAGGAGATCGAACTTCCGCGTCGGATCGACGGTGAAATAAAACTGCTCGATCGTTTCAACGGCGATATCGCCGATGGAGAAATCGAGGATCTCCGGATCTCGCATGTAGCGCGTGGCGAGTTTGGCCACCGGCGGCGGAACGGTCGCCGACAGAAGGAGCGTCTGGCGACTGTCAGGACAGCGCCGAAGAATCTTCTCGATGTCGGGGCGGAACCCGATGTCGAGCATCCGGTCGGCCTCATCGAGCGTGACGATCTCCAGACCGGAGAACTCGAGCGTTCCCCGACTCATGTGATCGAGGACACGGCCGGGAGTGCCGACGACCACAGCCGGATTCTTGGCCAGCTTGTCGATCTGCCCGCGGATCGGCTTGCCGCCGTAAATCGCCACGCAGTGGATCTTCGAGCCGTGGGCGAGCTTTTCGAACTCGTCACGGACCTGCACGGCGAGTTCGCGGGTGGGGACGAGAATGAGGGCCCTCGGCCCGGTGCCGCCACGCTCCGACGGCTGCGACACCCGCTCAAGGATCGGCAGGACGAACGCACATGTCTTGCCGGTGCCGGTGCGGGCCTGACCGAGGACATCGATCCCCTTCAGAGCCCTTGGGATGAGCCCCGCCTGCACCGGCGTAGGAACGGTGTAACCGGCCCGCTCGACGGCTGCCAGTGTCGCCGGGGCGAGACCAAGCTTGGCGAAGTCGCCGGCGATGGCGACGGCCTGCAAGGCAACGGGGTTCATCCCGTCGGTATTGGCAGATGCCGGGCTCCCACAGCTCTGGGCAGCCCACTCTTCAGGCGACCAATCCCTGGAACGCCGGTCGTCACGGGCCCCACGGCCGGATTCCAAAGCCACTCGTAGTCCTTCCTGGTTCTGTCCTGAACCGCTCACGACGCCCCTCTCCGCGGCCGGACCGGCCGGGGAGGAATCATCCGTGAAAGGAAACTACCACGATTGGCGGGGGCAGGCAATCGTTGCCACGGCGCTGGGCCTGCCTGATGCCCCCAGCGAAGGTCCTTTCGGCCCGGAACTTCGCTCCTTCCAGCCCCGCTCAACGATCGAAGAGTTTCTTCAGGGCCCACAGGGTCGCCGACCGACCGGCCCGGGCGATCGAGCGGGTGAGAGGGATGTGCTTCGGGCAGACGGCCACGCAATTCTGAGCGTTTCCGCACATTTGGATCCCCCCCGGTGCCGTCAGGGCGGTCATCCGCTCGTCGGCAATCATCCGACCGGTGGGATGCTTGTTGAACAGCACCGCCTGGCTGATGGCGTGGGCCCCGATGAAGCCCTGGTCGTAGGCTGCGGTCCGTCGGGCCGCCAATTGCTCGTCGGTCTCCCCCTCGCGTCGGGGCGTCTCGATCCGCGTGAATTGGGGGCAGGCCTCGAGGCAGCACCCACAGCTCATGCATTCGGAGAGCGGGTACGCCTCCTCCTGATCCTCCGGGGAGATCCGTGGCCCCGGCCCATGATCGAAGGAATCGTCGACCGGCACCCAGGCCTTGACCCGCTCGAGCGAATGGAAAAGGCGCCGGCGATCGACAACAAGATCACGGACAACCGGGAACTTCGACATCGGCCGCAATTCGATGCCGTCGGGATGCTCCTCGAGGACCCGGTCGACCAGGGCCGAACAGGCCATCCGCGTCCGCCCGTTGATGAGCATCGTGCACGATCCACACACCTCCTCGAGGCAGTTGCAGTCCCAGGCCACGGGGGCCACGGGCCGACCATCCTGCGAGCGCGCTCTCGCAGCGACCTTTTGGAGGACGCTGATGACGTTCATGTTTGGCTCCCAGGGGACGTCGTGACGTTCCCAGTAGCTCTCCTGCCCGGGGGCGTCCTGCCGCAGCACCCGGACGGGAATCGTGCGGGCGGCCGTCTGGCCGCCGTGGTCTTGGTCAGTCGTTTTCATAATCATGTCGATGGGCCTCCATCAGCGGTGTGTCGCGTCGGACCGTCTTTGTGCACGCCTGCTCCCCGGCTCCCCTGTCAGGACTGGGTCGCCCCAACCTCCCGACCCTGCGTCGCCCCGTGCCCGCCGGGGGTGCTCCGGGCACGCAACCGCTCCCTCCACACCTCCTCGATCACCTCGCCCCCAACCAGGCCGTAGAGCCTGGGGCGTGGCGGAATGAGCGAGGTGTCGATCTCCTCGTAGGTGATCTGCGGATGGCCATCGGCGCCGTGGTTGGCGATCGTCGACTTGAGCCACTTGTTCGTGTTGGCCTCGAAGCGGTCGCACCACTGCTCTGCCTCGCGGCGCTTCCCCTCGGGGTCGGTTGCGGCGATCCCCGGCATCTCGAAGTCGGGCTTGTAGTGGGCCCCGCGGCACTCGTCCCGGAGGAGAGCCCCCTTCAGAATCAGCTTCGCCAGTGGGAACATGTCACCGAGCGACTTCGTAAACACGACATTTTGGTTGGTCCAGTTGCCGGTATCGGAGAGCGAACAGCGCCGCCAGCGCTCCTCGAGGGCACAGACCTCGTCATAGGCCGAGGCGAGTTGGTCGTTGCGGCGCACGACCGTCGCGACCCGGGTCATGAGATCGCCCAGTTCGTGGTGGATGCCGTAGGGATTTTCACCCCCGCCGCGCCGCTGGATCAGGGCCTCGTGCCGCTCCTCCTGGCGCCGCAGGGCCGACGCATAGAGCGACTCGGCGGCCGGGGCCCGCTTCGCCCCGGCCGACGCCTGAACGCCGGCAGCACAAAACAGGCCGCTGAAGATGCAGGAGAGGAGCGAGTTGGCCCCGAGCCGGTTAGCGCCGTGGTACTGGTAGTCGCACTCCCCGATCGCATAAAGACCGGGAACGCTCGTTTGCTGGTTGCGCGGCGAGCCCTCGAGCATTCCCCCAGAGGGGCTCTTTTCAAAGTCGACCCACAGCCCGCCCATCGAGTAATGCACCGCCGGGAAGATCTTCATCGGGTTGGTGCGCGGGTCGACCCCCTGGAACTTCTCGTAAATGTCGAGGATGCCCCCGAGCTTGCGGTCGAGTGTCTCCTTGGGGATGTGCGTCAGGTCGAGATAGACGCAGAGCCGGTCCTTCTCGACTGACAGGCCTTCGTTGGTGCAGATGTCGAAGATCTCCCGCGTGGCAATGTCGCGGGGGACGAGGTTCATGTACTTCGGGTAGCGCTCCTCGAGGAAGTACGAGCGCTCCGCCTCGGGGATCGTCCGCGGGTCGCGCGGGTCCTGCGGGGTCCGCGGCACCCACACCCGGCCCCCTTCCCCACGGGCGCTTTCGCTCATCAACCGGAGCTTGTCGGCCCCCGGGATCGCGGTAGGGTGAACCTGGATGAACTCGCCATTTCCGTAGGCCGCCCCGGCCTGGTAGACGCGGCTGACCGCGCTGCCGGTGCAGACCATCGACATCGTCGACCGGCCGTAGACGAGGCCGCAGCCGCCGGAGGCGAGGATCACCGCATCGGCGGCGAACGACCGGAATTGCATCGAGACCATGTCCTGGCAGACCGCACCGCGGCACCGCCCGGAGTCGTCGATGACGGGGGCGAGAAAGTCCCAGAACTCGTACTTGCGGATCTTCCCCTCGACCTCGAACCGCCGCACCTGTTCATCGAGGGCGTAGAGGAGTTGCTGCCCGGTCGTGGCCCCGGCAAAGGCCGTCCGCTTGTAGAGCGTGCCGCCGAAGCGGCGCTGATCGCGGAATCCCTCCGGCGTCCGGTTGAACGGCACGCCGAGCCGGTCCATGAGATCGATGATCCGCGGGCCCCAGTCGGCCATTTCCTTGACCGGCGGTTGGTGCTGGAGGAAGTCACCGCCGTAGACGGTGTCGTCGAGGTGCTTCCACTCGGTGTCCCCCTGCTGACGCGTGAGGGCGTTGACGCTGTTGATCCCCCCCTGGGCGCAGACACTGTGCGACCGCTTCACCGGAACGAGGCTCATCAGATCGACATCGACACCGAGCTCGGCGAGGCGCATCGAGGCCGCGAGCCCGGCAAGACCACCGCCGACAACGAGAACGCGGGGCTGTGCCATGGTGGATCAGTTTCCTGCAGGACTGGGGGAGGTGGCCGGAACGGCGAGGCGGGACGGCTCGGACAGGGAGCGGAGTTCAATGGCGTCGGCAGCTGGAACGGTGGCGGTTGATGCGGGGGCACCATGCCCGCCGGCGGCGGCTTCAGGAGCCTGCCCTTCCATCATCCGCTTGAAGTCGTCCATCCGGGTCTCGATCTGCCGGGCCGCGGCGACATCGGTGGCCCGCAGCCCCCCAATCGCCCCCAGCCCCGCCGCGG
>JBAWVV010000319.1:0-5205 GCA_037147115.1 Planctomycetia bacterium
CACCGACCGCTCGGCAACCTCCGGACGCGTCACCCGTCTCCGTCTGCGGCCTCCCCCTCCTCGCCGGCTTTGCGGCCGATGATCTCCGGTTCCGCCGACCCGGCAGGAGTCGCGTCGTCGGTCTTGTGGATCATGACGGTGCAACTGACGGCGGTTTCGTCTCCGTCGGTCACGACGCTCGCCCCGCTCGGGAGTTCGATGTCGTGCACCTTGATCATGCCGCCGATCTCGAGTTTGCCCACATGGACGTGGATCTTCTCGGGGACCATGTCGGGCGTGCACTCGATCTCGATCTCATGGAGCACCATATTTACGGTGCCGCCAGCGCGGTGGCCAGGGGCCTCGCCGCGGAGATCGAGCGGGACACGGACCTTGATCCGCTCCGTCTTGTCGACCCGTACGAAATCAACATGGAGCGGTTGGACGCCGTACGTGTCCCATTGGAGGTCTCGGAGCAGGGCGCTGGTCTTCACCGCGCCTTTGAGTTCGACGATGCGGCCGCCGTGGCGGATGACCGCTTCAAGCGCCTCACGACGGGCGGCGAGGTCGACACACTTCTCTCCGTGCCCGTACAAAACGGCGGGGACAAACCCCTGGCGACGGAGTCGGCGGGACTCGCGGGTACCGGTAGCGGGACGGGCAACAACTTCGAGGGAATCGCTCATAAAAGCTCCTTTCGGCAAGCCACTCATTGTGACAGACGGACTGGAATCCGCAAGCCGAACCATGAATCCGGGCGGTTTCCCCTTAAATCCCCTCCCGGCGGTCGATGGATCAGGGTTTTGCAGGGGCGTTCGGCCGGCAGCCTGAACACCGGCCCGGCGGGGAGGTGTCGAACGATCCGGGCGGGGGCTACTGGAACATCATGCTCACCGATTCGTTGCGGTGGATGCGCTTGATCGCCTGGCCGAGCAGGCTGGCCACAGACAGGACCGTAATCGAGGGAAGCTGCTTCCCTGGGGAGAGGGGGATTGAGTCGGTGACGATGACCCCGGCGAACGGAGCCGCCCGGAGCCGCTCGATCGCCGGGCCGACGAGCAGACCGTGGGAGGCGATGGCGTAGATCAACCCGGCGCCGTGTTTCTGGAGCACCTCCGCGGCCGAGCAGATCGATCCCGCCGTGCTGATCATGTCGTCGAACATCAGGGCGATCTTCCCCTCGACGCTGGCGCCGATGATGTTCGTGCTCCGGGTCGTGTCGGCACTCAACCGGCGCTTGTCGACGATCGCCAGCGGCGCTCCCAGCCGCGAGGCATGGCCACTGGCCCGCTTGATGCTCCCCTCGTCGGCGCTGACGACGACGATGTCCTCCTTCGGAAGCCCCATCGAGAGCACATGGCTGCTCAGGACAGGGGCCGCATAGAGATGGTCGACCGGGCAGTCGAAGAATCCCTGGATCTGGGGGGCGTGGAGATCCATCGCCAGCACTCGGTCAGCCCCCGCCCGGGTGATCAGGTTGGCCACGAGCTTGGCGGTGATCGGCACCCGTCCCGAGTCTTTGCGGTCCTGGCGGGCATAGCCGAAGTAGGGGATGACGGCCGTAAGGCGGAAGGCGCTGGCCCGCTTGAAGCTGTCGATCATGACCAACAGCTCCATGAGGTGGTCATTCACCGGCGGACAGGTCGGTTGGACGATGAACACGTCCCGGCCGCGCACATCCTCGTCAATCTTGCAGGAGATCTCCCCGTCGGGGAACCGCCCCATGGAGATCTTCCCCATCGGGAGGTTGAGGTACCGGCAGATGTCCTGCGTGAGCGGGATGTTCGCCGGACCGCTGAAGATCTTGAGGTCGTTCATCGTGATCGGGGCCTGCAGGGGGGGAGGGCATCGTCCGGCATCGTCGGGCCGCGGGCGGGGATGTTCAAGACGGGGCGGCGCCGCCGCCACGGCGCAGGGCCTCCGCCACCTCGGCGAGCTGCTCCGGCGTGTTGACCGAGAGCGTTTCGCTCGGATCGAGACAGGGGACGGCGTCGACGAGGCTTCCGTCACCGAGGAGGATGCCGGGGCAGTCGGTGAGGTAGTACTCGCCGGAGGCGTTGGAGTTGTCGAGGCGGGAGAGGGCCCGAAGGAGGTCCTCGGCGGCAAACACGTAGGTGCTCATGTTCACCTCCCGGATCGCCCGCTCCTCCACCGAGGCATCCTTTTGCTCGACGATCCGGAGGAATCGCCCCGCTGGATCCCGGACAATCCGCCCCAATCCCTGCGGGTCGACGGTGACCGCCGTGCCGACCAGGCAGGAGGCGTCGAGCTGGGCGAACCGTTCGAGCAGCCCGCGCACGCTCCCGGGCCGGAGCATCGGGGAGTCGCCGCAGACGATCACCACGGGGCGGCGCCGGTCGGCCGTGAGCCGGGCCTCGATCCCCTCTGCCGCGGCCGCTACGGCGTCGCCGGTGCCGCGCTGCTGCCGTTGGATCGCAAACGTCAGCCCGGGGACGTCGGCCAGGCACGCCTCGACCAGTTCGGCGCGGTGACCGACGACGACGATCACTTCCCCGATGCCCGCCGCGCGGAGGGCGTCGACGACCCAGCGGACGAGCGGCTTCCCGGCCGCCTCATGAACGACCTTCGGGAGGTCGCTCCCCATCCGGGTGCCCTTGCCGGCAGCGAGCACCACGGCGATCGGACCTCGGGAGGAAAGTGGGCTCGTCATCGGAGGTCGACCGTTGGGGAGGGAGGAGGAGGAGGGAGGAGGAGGAGGAGGACGAACGGCGAGACGAAGGCCTGCCCACGACGGGGGGCTTGGGTGGATAAAAAATCTGCTAGATTTCGGGCCAGCATCGGGCGGATGGAGAAGCAGGAAAAGTGCCACAGTCGATCGAGCGCGGGGCCGCGACATGCGAAGCGACGGTCGTCGGCCGCATCGCATGAACCGCTGAGGTGGGCGCCCCTTTCCGCGGGTTGATCGCCATCCAGAGACTACTGCATCAGGGAGCTGATTTCATGCCGAGTCCGCGAATGGTGTCGATCATCGAGGCGAACGAGCGGACCGGCATCACCCCGCGCGCTCCGGCTGATATTGATGTCTCCGCGGGCCCCCTGGCCGTCCGCTGCCGAACGCTCGTCGGCGGCCTTGCCGAAGGGGTGCGGATGGTGGAGCTCGTTGCCGGGCGGACCCGTCTGCTCCTCCTTCCCGACCGGGGGCTCGGGATCTGGAAGGTGAATGCCGCCGGGACGGAATGGGGATGGCAGTCTCCGGTGCGCGGGCCGGTGCACCCGGGGTTCGTGCCGCTGGCCGAACCATCGGGCCTGGGATGGCTCGACGGCTTCGACGAGCTCGTGGCCCGCTGCGGGCTTGTCAGCAACGGCGCGCCCGACTTCACGCCGGAAGGCCGGCTCCGCTACGGCCTCCATGGCCGGATCGCCAATCTTCCCGCCCGGTCACTCGAAGTGATCCTCGACGAGCAGGCCGGCACCCTTACCGCCCGCGGGACCGTCGACGAGACGCGGTTTCATTTCCACGCCCTGCGGATGACCATGAACCTGACACTCTCGGTCGAAAAGCACGGTGTCGCCTGGACCGACACCGTCACGAACCTCTCCGACCGGCCCACGTCGATGCAGATGCTCTACCATGTCAACTTCGGACCGCCCCTCCTTGGCGCGGGCGCCGAGGTTGTCGCGCCAGTCGACGAAATCGTTCCCCGCGACGACGTGGCGGCGGCCGACATCGCCACCTGGAGCCGCTACGAAGCCCCGCGACCCGGCCGCCCCGAAGATTGCCACTACGCCCGGATCCGCCCGCGCGACGACGGCACCGCCGCCGCGCTGCTGATCGCCGCTGGCGGCAAGCAGGCGGCCCGGCTCTCCTGGGACTCGCGGACGCTCCCCTGCTTCGCCCTCTGGAAACAGCAGGGAGGGGAGGCCGATGGCTACGTCACCGGCCTGGAGCCGGCCACGAACTTCCCCAACCCACGCTCGTTCGAGGAGTCGCAGGGGCGGGTGGTGATGCTTCCCCCTCGGGGAGAGATCACCTTTTCACTCGCGATCGATCATGTTCCGGGGCCGAGCGTGGCAGTGGCGCGGGACGAAGTGCTCGCTGCCGCCGGCGGACATCCTCCGCGCATCCATGCCCAACCGCAGCCGGGCTGGTCGCCGGCGGGGATCGCCCGGGCCGTGGTCTTGGCCCTCTCTCTGGCGGCGGCGTGGTCCGGCACGACGGTTGCGGAGCAGACTGGGGCTGCACGGCGCGTGATCGCCGCCGACGACTCGCGCCGGACGCTGGCCGCGATCGCTCCTGACGGGACGGTGGAATGGAAGCGGGCCAACGGCGCGATCCACGATCTTCACCTCCTGCCCGATGGGCACCTTCTGATCCAGGACGGCTGGACGCGCGTCCTCGAGCTCGATGGTGACCGCACCGTGGTGTGGGAATACGACGCCGCGGCTGGAGACAATGCCGGCAAGTCGGTCGAGGTCCATGCCTTTGAACGGCTCCCCGACGGCGCGACGATGGTCGTCGAATCGGGGCCGGCGCGGATCGTCGAAGTGACGCGCGATGGGAAGGTGCGGAAGTCGACCAAGCTGGTCGTCAACAACCCCGCCGTCCACTCCGACACGCGCAACGCCCGCCGCACTGCCGCCGGGACGATCCTCGTAGCCCACGAGCGCGACGGCGTCGTTCGCGAATATGATCGCGACGGGAAGGTCGTGTGGGAGTACGACGTCCCGCTGTTTGGGAAGGAGCCGAAGCCGGGGCATGGCCCCGAGGCGTTCGGTGATCAGCTCTATTCGGCCGTGCGGCTGGCCAACGGCAACACGCTCATCGGCACGGGCAACGGCCACTCGGTGCTCGAGGTCACGCCGGCGAAGGAGATCGTCTGGCGCGTCGAGCAGAACGATCTCCCCGGGATCACGCTCGCCTGGGTGACCCAGGTGTGGCGGCTTCCCAACGGCAACACCCGATTCGTGAATTGCCATGCCGGCCCGGAGAACCCGCAGATCATCGAGGTTACGCCAGAGAAAAAAGTCGTGTGGAGCTTTCGCGACTTCGAGACCTTCGGCGACTCGATGCCCGTGGCGGTCGTCCTCGAGCCGTGAGGTCTGGGCAGCCGGAGGGTGTGGTATGAGCGATCGTGAATCCCCGCCGGTTCCCGACGAGCCACCATCGTCGTGCGACTCGCGCCCGGCCTGTCCGGTGTGCGGCGGGCGGCTGATCGAGATCCGGGCGAAGTTCCACTGCGAGCAGTGTCATCGGATCTGCGAGAC
>JBAWVV010000320.1:0-5197 GCA_037147115.1 Planctomycetia bacterium
TCGCTACCCACAGGCCGAGGGCAAACTCCCTCCCCACCAGCTCCGTCCAGACCCACGTGAGCACGATCGCGACGTCGAGGGCGACAGCGAACGCGACGGCGAGGAAGAGTCCGGCGACGCTGCCGCGCAGCCAGAGCCAGGGCAATCCCGGCCAGAGGAGTGTCAGGGAACGGGTGGTGATCACGACCACTCCGGGCAATGGAACCGGGGGGACGGGCAAGGCCGGTAGGGGGGAGGAGTGTAGGGACGTGGCGCTGGGAGGCCAAGCCGAACCGGGGGCCTGAAAACCCCTCTCGCCCCCGCCGCAACGGCAGGGGGGACGGTCGAGCCGGGGGGCGCGGTGGTACAACACCGGCATGACGATCATCCCCGGCCATCAGCGACCCGATCCCCCGGAGCAGCCCGCCGGGGCGGGGTTCCACGAAGCCGCGATCGCAGCGGACCCTCCGGGGAGCGGCGGGGCGTGGCGGGCCCTCGATGCCTCCGCCAATCGGGCCGCCGAGGCGCTGCGGGTCATCGAGGATGTGCTCCGGTTCGTCCTCGATGATGCCCACCTCACCGCCGTTGCCAAACGCCTCCGCCACGATCTTGGCGACCTTCTCGCCACCCAACCGCTCCCCGAACGGATCCGGCTGCGCGACGTCGCCGGGGATGTCGGCCCGGGGGTCGGTCCGGTCGACGCGCTTCCACGCCGGTCGCCGGCCGATCTGGTCGCTGCCAATGGGGCCCGGGCGGCGCAGGCGCTGCGGAGTCTCCAGGAATGGGCGCTCCTCCTCCAGCCGCCCCTTGCTCCGCGGTTTGAGGCGCTCCGCTACCGCCTCTATGACCTCGAGCGCGCGGCGCTCGTGCTGGCCCGCGCGAGCGAACGCCTCGCCGGGATCGCGCTCTGTGTGCTCGTCGATGGCGGGGAGGATGCAGGCCGTTTCGGGGTCCTCGTCGAGGGCTTGCTCGACGCCGGGGTGCGGATGATCCAGGTGCGCGACAAATCGCTTCCCGTTGCGGCGCTGGTCGATCGCGTCCGCGTGGCGGTCGAACTGGCCCGCCGCCGGTCGCGGGCCGACGCGCTGATCATCGTCAATGATCGTCCCGACGTCGCCGTGGCGGTGGGGGCCGGTGGTGTCCACCTCGGCAGCGACGACCTCCCTCTCGACCTCGTGCGGCGCGTCACCGGTCCAACGGCCGTCGTGGGGTGCACCGCGCACGACATCGGCACAGCGCTCGCCGCCGTCCGCGGGGGAGCCGACTATCTCGGCGTCGGCCCCTGCTTTCCTTCGTCCACGAAATCTTTTGGGAGCCAGGCGTCGCGGGAGTTTCTCAACCAGGTCGCCGCCACGATCGCGCTGCCGGCGTTTGCAATCGGCGGCGTGACGCTCGAGCGCCTCGACGAGCTTCGGGCGCTCGGGTGGCAGCGCGTGGCGGTGGCCGCTGCGATCACCCGCGCCGCCGATCCGGCCGCCATGGCTGCCCGGTTCATCGAGCGGCTGCAGCGGCCGGCGCCAGGCGCGGGGGCTGTTCCGGGGGCAAGCCGCGGGGATCATCCCGGGGATCATCTTTGAGCGCTTCGACGAGGGCGGCGGCGATGTCGGCTTCGTCGCGGTTGCGGTAGCCGGCCCAGACACGGCGGATTCGACCGTCGGTGCCGACCAGATAGGTGGTGGGGAACACCTCGAAGCCGTAGCCTTCGGAGAAGACCATCCGCACGACCCCGCGGGGATCGCACCAGGGCTCGATCGCGATCCGCTCCCGGTCGAGGAATCGCTTCGTGTCGGCAGTGATCTCGTCGAGGTCGTCCGGCCCCCCCGCGCCGCACGACACCGCCACGAGCTGGAATCGATCGTCGTCGGCGAGTCTCGTGGCGATCCGTCCCAGGCCGGGCAACTCGCGGCGGCAGGGGGGGCACCAGGTGCCCCAAAAGTTCAACAGTGTGACCCGGCCGGTAAACGTCGGCGCGGGGCGGGACGGATCGGCGATCGACACCAACGGAATCCCCCCGATCCGCTTGCCCACCGCAGGGTGGGCTGGCGACGGGCCGGAGCAGCCCGGGGCGATCACCAGCAGGAGGGCGCCTGCCGCCACGAGGGTCGTGACCAGGGGGCCGCGAGCGCGGCAGGGGAGACGGATCGGGCGTATCATGGGGATCCGATGCGAAGAGTGACCGGGCAATGGAATGGGATCGGGGCGGCGCCGGGGAGGAACCGGAGTGTACGAGGTCGAACTGAAGTTTCCCTTGGTGAACGTGGCGGCGGTGGAGACGGCCCTCGGCAGGCTCTCAGCCAGAGCCCGGCCACCGATCGACCAGGCCGACCTCTATTTCGCCCATCCCAGCCGGGATTTCGCCCACACCGACGAGGCCCTCCGGCTGCGGCGCGAGGGGGATGCGGTCGCGATCACCTGGAAGGGGCCGCGGCTCGGGCAGGAGGCGAAGACGCGGCGTGAGATTGAGCTCCCGCTGGCCGGGATCGCCGCCGCCGCCGGGGCGGAGGCGACACTCGCAGCCTGGGGGGAGCTGCTCGAAGCCCTCGGCTTCCGCCGGGTCTGGGAGGTGCTGAAGCGACGGCGGCGGTCAGAGGTTTCCTGGCAGGGGAGCACGATCGAGGTAGCGATCGACACCGTGGCGGGGCTCGGCGACTTCCTCGAGCTGGAGATCCTGGCAAGCGCGGCGGAGATTCCGTTGGCCCTCGCCTCCCTCCAATCGCTCGCCGCAGAGATCGGCCTTGGCCAGCCAGAGCGACGGAGCTACCTCGAAATGCTCCTCGCTGCCCGCCCGCCCGATTGACCGGCTCCGCTGGGCCCCCCATCGGAAGGCATGGTTGCCGATTCATCGGGCAGCGACTGCCCGCCAGACGCGCTCTGGTTCCTGGGCGCCTTCCCGTCGCCGCCAGTCA
Organism: Planctomycetia bacterium; assembly: GCA_037147115.1. Lineage (GTDB taxonomy): Bacteria > Planctomycetota > Planctomycetia > Pirellulales > UBA1268 > QWOP01. The sequence goes on from JBAWVV010000320.1 coordinate 2,886, forward strand.
GCCAGTCATGGGAGGCGGCCGCCGGACGGGCGGAAAACCCACCGCTCCCCCCGCCTGTCGGATTTTTCCGCCGTGTTATCCCCATCACGAGCCGAAGCGAGGCCCCGGATCCCCCGGTCTGCCATGGCACCGAAGAAATCCAGATTTTTGGCGCAGCGTTTGCAAAGAGTTTCCCGGCGGCGTTGCGGCGCAAATCACACAGATTTTTTTCCATTCTTCACGCGGGGTGAGCTCATGGTCCTTGAAGGTTCGAGCCGTGCCGGAACGCACCGTCACGGTTTCACGCTGGTTGAACTGCTCGTCGTCATCGCCATCATCGGCACACTTGTCGGGCTTCTGCTGCCGGCCGTCCAATCAGCGCGCGAAGCGGCCCGCCGCAGCGCCTGCGCCAACAACATGAAGCAGTTGAGTCTCGCGCTGCTCAACTATGAATCGGCGACAAGGAAACTCCCTCCATCGCAGATCGTTCCGAAGGCCTTCGGTGACCTCGCCGCTGGCAAGGGCTGGAGCGACTACACGCTCGTCGGCCACCTCATCTATCTGCTCCCCTACATGGAGCAAACGCAGGTCTATCAGCCGTTCCCGTCCAACATGAAGATGAACCCCAACGACTTTGCGACCTATGGCAATGGCGCTGATCCGAAGCGGCAGAATTATTGGGTTTATCCGCAGGTCAACGCCGTCACCGGCACCCGGCTGGCCGGCCTGATCTGCCCGTCGGACAACGCCGAGGCGGCCCGCAAGACGGGCGGGTCTGCCGAGTTCACGACCTTCATCACGATCGATCCGACCGCCGGCTCGAGCTACTACCTCAACGACGAGGCGCCCGATCCGATCACGTCGAATCACCAGGTCACCAACTACCTCGGCTGCGCCGGTCGGAGTGAGCTCGACGGGGTGTACTTCACGTCGAATGCCGCCTCCATCACGGCAGCCGACACCTACAAGGGGATATTCCGCCCGAGCGAGGCTTCCGCGATCAAAGACTGCATGGACGGCACCTCGACGACGATCTGCTTCGGGGAGGTCCTCGGCAGCTTCACCGACGGCGTCAAGGGGGTCGGTCGTCAGACCTGCCTCTCCTCCATGTGCGGTGCGATGCCGATGCACTGGATGACAACCTCCTTCGGCGGCAGCCGCTACGACCCCCGGGCCCGGACCTGGTATCGCTTCGGCAGCATGCATGCCGGCGCGTTGATCGGCTACTCGATGGTTGACGGCTCGGTGAAGTATCTCGCGGTCGACACCGATCCGCAGACCCTTCTCCAACTTGCTGGCCGGGCAGACGGCCAGTCGCTGAGCACGTCGATCGACTGACGGTTGCCTTCAGGGGTGGCAGCCGGTCCTGATTCGAACCCCGGCTGCCACCCGCTCTCGTGAGAGGGATCGGGCTCCTCATGTCGAGGGCTGGCTCTGGCTGTGGCTCTGGTGCCGGTGAGCCGGTGGAGAGGGCTGATTGGCGGCGCGGGTCGAGCCGATTCGGCTGACCAATCCCGTCTCGGATGTGCGTCGCTGACGTGGTCAGTGGGCGCGCGGGTTGGGAGCGAATCATCAAGTCGACCATCTGGAGGGTTTTTTCCGATGCACGTCAGATGGGTGTGGTGTGCGGTGACAGGGTTGGCACTCGCCGGAGTCGCCGGCGGGTTGGCCGGATGTTCGGAGGGCGCTAAGCCCACCCCCGTGGCAGTTCCGCAAGGTGGGGTGGAAGGCGGGGTGGCTGATGGCGGGCAAGCTCCTGCGGCACCCCAAGGGATGGGTGTTCCAAAGCCTGGCAAGGCGGTCACCGCGGCCGCTCCCGCGGTGAAGGGGAAGGTCCCGGCCAAGCTCCAGGGAAACAGCCCGCAGGCCGAGCCGTTTTGATGGACTTTCGTGCCAAGTGTCCGTGGAGAAAGCTTTTGATCTTCCTATTCTTGGCTGGTTGATCGCTGATAAACGTCCACGGGTCGACCCGGGATGACACCCCCCCCAAAAAACGGTTTTTTCAGTGGATGGTTTTTCAGGACTCTTCATCCGCCGCAGTTAGCGTCGGGCAAACGAACCAAAGCCCCGCCAGCGTGGGTCCGCTGGCTCGCTTTGGCCACGGAAAAAGTCATTCTTGACCTTTTCCAATTTGGAAACCCCCTCAAAAACCGATGAATCCCGGGGTTTTCTGACGCCGAACCGACGAGTGGGGCACTTTTCCTCGGCGGCGGCGTAGCCTTGGATCGGCGTGGCGTGGGTCAGTTGGAGCGGTTTTGCCGCATCTGACGGGCTGTCTGCCAGCCCTTCCGGGGAGATTATTTCTGCGGCAGATTCATTGCCATACACCACAG
>JBAWVV010000321.1:0-5196 GCA_037147115.1 Planctomycetia bacterium
AACCTGTGGGGGGCACCGGCAGCGAAGGCAGAGGTGCGGCCGGCAAGCTTGGGGGCAAGGGCGACGGTGGACGACCGTCGGGGAGGTACGGCGCGGATCCCGGTGGCGCGAGGAGCGGGGGCTGCGTCCAGGGCACGGGATGCCCGACCGGCGGATGGTGAGGCGGCATCGGTGGCCGGGGAACGACGCGCCAGGCGAGCGCACTTCCCTCGCGAATGAGATAGCTCACCTCGCCGGTGGCGCTGTCGAAGAGGAGCGTGAGGGGGCCGACGTTCGTTGGCTCGCCTTCGGCATCGAGGACCGAGAGCTCCCGGTCGATCAGCGTGTAGCGGCCGGGCTGTTGCGGCCCCGGGCCGGGGGGCATCATCGGCTGGGGGGCGTGAAGTGGGGCGCGGTTGGGCTGTTGCGCTGCCGCTTCGGCGATCGGCGCGAGCAGCGCGGCCAGGACGAACATGGAAGAGATCGAGTGACGCAATGCGTTGGGCTCCTGTGAATGGTTTCGCGGCGCCGTCAGCGGCGTGACGCTCTGGGCCGGGGGGTCGCTGGCAAGCGCAAGCGTGATTGACCGCGCGAGCTCAAAACAGCTCGCTGATCACCTCGCCCCGGTCGATCGCCGGCACCGGTCGGCCGGAGTGGTCGAGGAAGTGGGTCGTCGGGTCGATGCCGAGAACGTGGTAGATCGTGGCGTGGAGATCGAAGGGGGTGATGGGGCGGTCCTTGACGCGCTCGCCGCGAGCATCGGTGCTCCCCACGATTCGGCCCCCCTTGATGCCGCCGCCGGCGACGAGGGCGAACATCGCGTTGCCCCAGTGGTCGCGGCCGGGCGTCCCCATCGAGCGCGGCGCACCGCCGTTGCCGCCGTCGTTCATCCGCGGCGTGCGGCTGAACTCGCCGCAGAGGATGACCATCGTCGTCTCGAGGAGCCCGGTCCGGTCGAGGTCGGTCAGCAGCGCCGCCACGGCGGTGTCGATCTCCGGCATCCGGCTCGTCAGCCCCTTCTCCAGATCCCAGTGGTGGTCCCAGCCGCCGGAGTGAACCGTCACGAACGTGCTCCCCGCCTCCACCAGGCGCCGGGCGAGGAGCGTGCTCTGGCCGAAGTTCGTCCGGCCGTAGAGATCGCGCGTCGGTTCGTCTTCAGCGGCGACGTCGAAGGCGCGGCGGGCGGCTTCACTCGTCACGAGCGAATAAGCCTCGCGCTGGAAGGAATCCATTGAATCGAGGACGCCGCTGGAATCGACGTCGCGCCGCAGCCGATCGAGCCCGGAGCGGAGATCGTACCGGGCCCCGAGACGACCGATGGAGACGCCGTCGGCGAGATGGAGATCGCGGACCCGGAAGTCGCGGGCGCTGGGATCCCCCTCGACCTCAAAGGGATTGGTCCGCGCGCCCAAGTAACTGCCGCCAAAATAGCCGGGCCGCAGTCCGACGCTCGAGGCATGGGGAACGGCGATGTACGGGGGGATGCCCGGCTTCCGCGGCCCGCACAGGGCGCCGGCAATCGCGCCGACGCCGGGATTCTTTCCGGCGGTGTTCGAGCCGTTGGGCCCGCCGCGGCCGGTGAGGACATAGTGCGCGGCGGTAAAGTGGTCGCCGTTGTCGTGGTGGAGCGAGCGGAGGATCGAGAACTTGTCGGCCACGGCGGCCTGCTTGGGGAGGAGCTCGCCGATCTCCATGCCGGGGACATTCGTCCGGACCGGCCGCCAGATGCCGCGGTATTCGGCCGGCGCGTCGGGCTTGAGATCGTAGAGATCCATGTGGCTCGGGCCCCCGTCGAGCCAGAGGAGGATCACTGCGGTGTCCTTCGTCGGACGGCCGGCGGAAGCCGCCGCTGCTTTGGCTCCGAGGATCGCCGGCAGCCCGACCGACCCCATCCCCGCCATGCCGACGCGGAGGAAATTGCGGCGCGAGCCTCCGCGGCATCCGCCCCACGACTGACCGGTCTCAACGCGCAGCATCGTGGCGCTCCTCGGAAATTGAACAGTGAACCCCCGGGCAGCCAACGCCGCGACGCATGCAGCGGCAGATCTCCCTTTCGTCCATTCTATCGACGGGGTATCGGCACCAGCAATTCCGCCCGTCGATCCTGCCCGCCGACGTTGGCTGCCAGGTTCGGGCCCTTTTTATCGGGGGGCGTCCACGCCAAAGCTGATCGACGGGAAGCGAGCTTCCACGATCGCCTGCTACAGCGAGCTCCCGCCGCCAGGGAGCCGGCGGCGGAGGAAGTGCATTCGTTGTTCGAGCGGCATGGCGAGCCGGCGACGGATGAGATCGTCGAGCTGCCGGTCGCTCTCGCGGGCGAGGGCTGCCAGGGCCTGACGCCGGTTTGCGGATTTCTTTTTTTTGTGAGCGGGCATGTTCAAGATCCACGCCGACGGGGTGGAGAACGTTTCTTGGGAGCGGGGGGCGTGCCGGTGGAAGCGAGGGCTTGCAGCGTCCGCTCGAGAACCGGCAGCACAGCCAGATCACGATCCCGCCCTGCGGCCCGCTTGCTGGCGATGATGTCTTTGAGTGAAGCGACAAGGAGCGTGCAGCCGTGCGGGGCATGTTTGACCGCCCTCGACCGCAGCCCCTCGAACGACCGGACGCCGTGGATCGCCGGCATGAAGTCTGCCTGCAGGCCGGTGGCATCGTCGACCATCCGATAGAGATTCGAGACGGGATAGTAGGGGCGGAGGATCACTGCCCCGAGTGCCGCGGCCACCGCTTTGAGCTTGCGGAGATTCGTGGGGGTGGCCCGGAACATGAAGTCGAAGTCGAGCGTCGTCACCGGTGCCCCGTGGATCGCCGCGGCGGCATTGCCGATCAGGACAGTCTCGAGCCTGGCGGCATCGAAGGCTTGCAATAGACGGACAAGGAGGGGGGCGGCATCCATCCCCCGATCATACCGGGCTGAAATGGCGGCCGGGAGCCGCCGTCGCCGTTCCATGCAGGGTGGTCAGGTGCCGGGGGCCTGCGGGCACGAGCGGCCACCTCCCGGAATCGATGGCCCCGGCCAACAGCCATAGCCGCTCGGAGCGGGCCGGGAGTAGGCTCACCTCCGGAGGCATGGGGCATGGAACACCAGATCATCGGCAATCCCGACCGGGGGAATGTCAGCTTCACCCTCGCCGCCGGCGAGTCGGTCGTCGTCGAGGCTGGCTCGATGAGCTTCATGACCGCCGGGATGAACGTAAAGCCGCGGCTCATCGGCGGCCTACTCACGGCGGTCAAACGGAAGCTCCTCGGCGGTGAATCGCTGTTCTTGAGCGAGTATTCAACCGCCACCGCCGGGGCCCTCGCCATCGCCCCCGCCTTCCCCGGCACGGTCCTCTGCAAAGAGCTGCGCGGAACAGGGGACGCTTTGCTCCTTGCGGCCGGCTCGTTTCTTGCCTGTGGACCGGGAGTAAGCCTCGCGACTGAATATGGCGGCGGCCGGTCGTGGTTCTCTGGCACCGGCCCGTTCATCCTCCGGGCCACTGGCTCTGGCCCCGTCTTCTTCAACACCTACGGTGCGGTCATCGAACGCGATGTGAAAGGCTCGCTCACGGTCGACACCGGCCACCTCGTCGCTTGGGAGCCGACCCTCGACTACCGGATCCGCGGCATGGGGAGTGTCAAAAAAACGCTCTTCTCCGGCGAAGGGCTTGTGATGGCGTTCACCGGCTCCGGGCGGATCTTCCTTCAGACACGGCAGCTGGGGGGCTTCGTCCGCTGGCTCGCCCCCTTCTGCCAAGGTTAGCGAGAAGACCCCATGCACATCGATCTTTCCGCGGGAGGGCTGTTCGCGAGAGCGCTTGTCCATCTCGAGCCCGGAGAGAAGTTTGTCTCCGATGCCGGGGCGATGATCCGCGCTTCCTCGAATATCGACATCGATGTCACGACCGGCAGTCGCGGCAAGGGGGGGATCCTCGGCGGGATCGGCCGGCTGCTGACGGGCGACACGTTTTTCCTTTCCACCTACGAGGTCACCGACCGTCGGCCGGGCGAAGTGGGCCTCGCACCGACCCACATGGGAGAAGTTCGTGAGGTCAATGTCTCCCCCGACGAAGCCTGGCTGTGCGCGGGGGGAAGCTTTCTCGGCGCTGCAAGCACGCTCACCCTCGACACGCGCTTTCAGGGGCTGCGGGGACTCCTTGGCGGCGAATCGCTTTCGCTGCTGCGGGTCAGTGGCTCCGGGACGCTGCTGGTGTCGGCGCTCGGGATGCTCACGAGCATGCAGATCGACGGCGAACTGATCGTCGACACCGGCCACCTCGTCGCCTTCACCGAAGGGCTCTCCTACAAGATCGACAAGGTCGGCGGCGGCTGGATCAACACTTGGCTCTCTGGCGAGGGATTCGTGATGCGTTTTACTGGGAAGGGGCGGATCATCCTTCAGTCGCACAACCCCACCCGCTTCGGCCAGATGCTCGGGCCCCTTCTTCCGGAGCGCCAGGCATGAACCACGAGATTCTCTGCGGCCCGAGCTTCAGCGTCCTCGAGGTGACTCTTGCGGCGGGCGAGCGGATCGTCTCCGAAGCCGGCGCGATGGCCTGGATGGATGGCAACGTGAAGTCGGAGACGACAACCCGCGGCGGCGTGCTCGCCGGGCTGAAGCGGGCGGTGTTCTCCGGGGAGACGTTTTTCCAAAACACCTACGAGGCCGACGGTGGCCCGGCCCGGATCGCCTTTGCGCCAGGCGTCTCCGGCGAGATCGTCCCCTGGCAGCTCCAGGGGGAGGATCTCCTTCTTCAGCGAGGCGCCTATCTAGCGTCGACCGAGGGGATCCGCTGCGAGAGCCGCTCGGAGGGGCTCAAAGGGCTCTTCGCCCAGGGGCTGTTCGTGCTCCGTGCCACTGGCACCGGGACGATGTTCTTCAGTGGCTATGGGGCGATCGACACGATCGATCTCGACGGCGGCAGCCATTACACGATCGACAACGGCTACGTCGTCGCCTGGGAGCCGAGCCTCTCCTACCGGCTCACGAAGGCCCGCAAGATCCGCAGCTTTTTGTTTTCCGACCAGCTCCTCCTCTCCTTCTCCGGCCGCGGAAAGGTGTGGATCAACTCCCGCAGTCCACAGTCGCTGGCCAGCTGGGTCCACCCGTTTCGCCGGGTGAAGTCGAAGGATTCCAGCAGCGACTGACTCGGGCCGGTGAACCTCGGCGGGGAGTGAGAGGCGGGCCGGGAACCTTGCGGCGCGAGTGCTCCTTCAGCCATCAGCTAAACCCAACTGCCC
>JBAWVV010000322.1:0-5191 GCA_037147115.1 Planctomycetia bacterium
GCGCTCCCTCCCCACTGCCGGACAGGCCGCCGTCGCGCCCTCGGCCGCCAAGCCGCGGACCTCCTTCCCGTCGCTCGATGGTGCCGGGGAAGTCGGGCCCTGGCTCGAGCGGATCATCGAGCTCCAGAAGACGTCGAGCGAGTCGCGGGAGTTTCACGACACGGCCGCCCGGGCCCTCATCGATCTGGTGGGACTCGATTTGGGCCTGGTGCTGCTGCGGTCCGGGGAGAAGTGGTCGATCGCGGGCTGCGGCGTCGCATCGGATCAAACGACGGTGCGCTACAGCCAGACCCTTCTGAAGGCCGTGGTCGACCAACGAAAGACGTTCTTCGACGATCTCGATTCGCTCTCTGGCTCCGGGGCGGGCGCGAGCCTGATGGACATCGAGGCCGGCGTGGCCTCGCCGATCTTCGGGCTCACCGACGACGTGATCGGCGTCCTCTATGGCGTCCGGACCACCCAGGGGCTCGTCGCCCGGGGCCCGATCACGCCGCTGGAGGCGCAGCTGGTGCAGCTCCTCGCCGGATCGGTGGGCGCCACGCTCGCCCGCTCGACGGCGAGCCAGTCGCAGGCGACCTTCGAGCAGTTCTTCACCCGCGAGCTCTCCGAGCAACTCGCCCTCCGCCCCAACCTCCTCGACGGCCATGACGCCGACGTCTCGATCCTGTTTTGCGACATCCGCGGATTCAGCCGGATCAGCGAGCGGCTCGGCCCGGCCGGGACGATGGACTGGATCGGCGACGTGATGGGGGAGCTCTCCGACAGCGTTCTGGCCCACTCCGGCGTCCTCGTCGATTACATCGGCGACGAGTTGATCGCCATGTGGGGGGCGCCGGTCGACCAGCCCGATCATGCCACGCTCGCCGCCCGGGCAGCGGTCGACATGCTCGCCGCGGTGCCACGGATCAACGAGCGCTGGGCGACGAAGCTCGGCGAGACGATGGATCTCGGCATCGGCATCAATTCAGGTGTTGCCCGGGTGGGAAACACCGGCTCGCACCACAAGTTCAAGTACGGCCCCCTCGGCAATACCGTCAATCTCGCCAGCCGCGTCCAGGGGGCGACGAAATACGTCCGCTCGCGGATCCTCGTCACCGACGCGACGCGTTCCCGGATGGGAGCGGGCTTCGCGAGTCGACGGGTTTGTCAGGTGCGCGTCGTCAACATCGCCGAGCCGGTTGTCCTCCACGAGCTCGGCCGAACCGACGACGCCGGGTGGGGCGAGCTCCAGCAGGCCTACGAAGGGGCGCTGTCGGCCTTCGAGAACCGCGACTTCCACCAGGCGGCCCACCTCCTCGCTGGCCTGCTCCAGACGCGCCCCGACGACGGCCCGAGCCTGCTGCTCCTCTCCCGGGTCGCCAACTGCCTCGTGTCGACTGACGGGGTTTTCAACCCCTGCTGGGACCTTCCCGGGAAATGATCGCCACCCTGGGCCCCGGTTACTCCAGGCCGTAGGCCCCGGCCATCGGCAGATCGATGCCCGACCGGCTGGCGAACTGCGTCCGCGACAGGAAGCGGGGCTCGAGGTTGAACGTCACGCCGACGTTGTTGCGGCTGTAGTCGACGTTGAAGCCGAACGTCATCAGGAACGACTCGCCGATGCGCGTGAGCTGAAAATTTTGGCCGATGTTCATGCCGCGGAGGTTGAGCGCGGTGCCGAAGGAGCTCGCCCACTTGGGGCTCATCCGGTAGGTGTACGACCCGACGAGGACGCTGGCGCTGATCGGGCCGCCGAACTCGTTGAACCCAAGATAAAAGCTTCCCCGTGGGGTCCGATTCAGCAGGGCCCCGACGGTGTAGAGCTGCTGACCGCCGGTGAAGAAGTCGACGTCGGCGGTGGAGAGAACCGTCGTCCGGTCGCCGACATGCCAGCGGAAGTCGTACTGCCAAAGCCCCATCAATTGGCCGAAGTTCTGCCCCGTTGTCGGGAACAGTTCGCCGTCGATGTCGAGGGTGATCCAATCGATGATCCGGCGGTTGCCAGCCGGGCCGCGCTTCGTCTGCCAACGCTGCCGCGCGGCGAGCCTGATGGCGGTGAGGTCCTGGGCGATCTCCGTCGGGCCGGTCACCCACCCCCCCATGCCGCGACGGACGAGGTACGAGCGCGGATCATACTTGCCGTCCGGGCCGAACACGGTCGAGGAGGGAAGCGGCGTCGCCTGCCCCGGGATAGCGCCGTAGTCCCAGTAGGGAATGTTGCGCCGGTATTGATTGATGGTGTCGTCGTCGATCTGGTCGTAGAGCGGCAGCTGGTTCATGTCCTGCGAGCTGTTGGCGTAGGAGAACTCCCCCTCGAACACCACCTTGTGGGCCAGTCCATGGACATTCCACAGCTGGCTCTCGACGGAATTATCCGCCGACCACATCGGCACACTTGAGCGGACGCCGACTTGGCCATAGGCGCGATTGAGGGGCGACTGCGTCAGATCCTGCCCCCAGTGAGCGAGCTCGCCGATGGCGTAGGGAACAATCTTCACCACCCCCGCCTGAAACGGCAGATCGAGCTCTTGCCGGGTGGAGAACCGCTCGCCGATGACGTTGTTTTCGTAAGGGAGCGTCGTCCAGTACTGCAGCCCCTGGCCGGCGGTCGGCGTCTGGGGGACATTCTGCCGCGCGTAGGCCAGTCCACTGTGCTCGTACCACGTGACCGCATCGCGCAGCAGCGGCTGCCCCATCGTGTAATGATCGAGCCGCGGCCACCACTCCGTCTGGGTGAAGAACGGGTTGACCCGGACGCTCGTGAGGAGGCGCAGCTCACGATTGTCCGTGGGGCGGCGGAGATCGAGCCAGGTTCGCTGCTCGTAGCCCTCCTCCCACTCCGCCTCGTAGAACTCCTCGAGGAAGTTCATGTCGCTGATCCAGCCGGCCGCACCGCGTGCCTGCCAACCGCCGGCGAGATCCTGCCGATGGCGCCAGAAGGAGCGCCCGCGGAAGGCGCTGGGGTAGGTGAAGTCGCGGCGATTCAGGCCGAGATTGTCGATCCCGCTGTCACCGATGATCCAGGCATCGAGGACACCGTTGGCCGGCGTGCCTTGCCAGAGAAAGTCGGGCCGGTTGTAGAGGAGCGACGTCCCGCCACCGACGCCACGGTAGCTCAAGTAGTCGACGTCGAAGTCCCAGTCGACGCCGTCCGGTGGCCGCCGCCATCCGAATACCTGGAACGCATCCCAACTCGTCAGCAACTGCGTGCCGAAGATGCGGTCGTTCTTGACCTGGATGTTGTTGAGGTAGAAGGTCGGCTTCTTGGCGTTCGTTGCCAACACCGGCCACCACAGCACCGGTACGTTGCCGAGGGTCAGGGTGTTGCCACGGCTGGTGACGAACTGCTGATGCTCGAGCACCGGCTCCCCGGTCACGTTATCGATCATCGGCCGGCCGTCGGCTCCCGCCAGCGGCACCTGTTCGTCGGTGAACTCGAGCTCCCTCGAGCGGAACTCCCAGGTCGGCACCCCGAGACGGCTCGAAGTCAGACCGGTGCGCTGGGCGATGAACCGGCTGCGGTCGACCTGCCGGATGACGTCGGCGCGGAGCCGGACGAGCCCGGCGTAGTTGTCGACGGGGGTGAGGACCGTGGCCCCGGTGATGACCCCCGAGGAGCGGGGCACGTCGTAGAACATGCTCATCGCCTCGACCACGCGCTGCCCCTGCCGGAAGACGACGTTCCCCTCGAGATAGAGCTCCAGCGGGGTATCGGCGGACTGGGCCGCGTTGCCATCGAGATCGGGCTGCGTGCCGCTGCGCGTCCAGATGACGACCCGGTCGGCGGCGATATCGAGGGGACCGGCCGGATCGACGCCGTCGATAACGAGGTTCACGCCGGAGGTGATCACCGCCACCCACTCGCCACCGCCGGGGCTGGGGAACCAGCGGATCGAGAGCGGGACGCTCGACCGGGGAAAGGCGCGGAGCCGGCGGGCCGGAGCGCTGGCCGTCACCGGCGGCGGCGCCGGCGCACCGAACTCGCTGAACTGCGCCAGATCGGTGCCGCGGTCACGATCGACGAACTGGACCGTCTCGACGCCGTCGCCGCTGGCCCCCGGATCGAAGCCCCCGACCGCCGGACGGACGGGCGCAGGGACGTCGGCGACGGCATCGTAGACCGGCGGGATGCCCGACGGTGGCACGACGCTCGCGAACTGGAGCCGCGGATCTCGGCGCGTCCAGAAGCGCCCCGTCCAGCGCGGACCGCGGACCGTGGAGAGCCCGGGCTCGGCGCCAGCCGCCGCGGCGTTCCCGGCTGTCACCGAGACGTTGCCCGCCATGCGGACGAGCATGCCGCGGAGCGGTGGCAGCGGCGTTGCACCGTCGGCCTCCCGATCGCCGAAGGGCTCCTGGCCGTCCCCTCCACCCGCCGACGGAGCGCCCGGATCCTGTTCGATCCACACCACCGCTTCGTGCGATTCGGCCACCGTCGGCCCCTGCTCGATGCGCACGCCCCCGGTGAGATGCCAGACATCGTAGGAGCCCTCCGTCCAGCGCGACGCCTGCGCGGCGCGGATGGCGATCGCCTCGGAGGGATCGACGGCCGGCACCTCGATGCTCGAGGCCTCGGCGATCGCCGCGGCGAGCCCGCGCGCCGGGAGCGCTGAGAGCGCGCCGGCGGCCGCTTCTGGCTGCGCCGTCACTTGGGCGCCCGCCGGCCTTAGCTGGCACGCGGTCACCAGCAGCACCAGTGTCATCCACCACCGCGCGCCGTCACCGCGCGCAGGCGCACGACAACTCCGCGCCTGGCGGTGCCGACGGGGGGACGCGGCAATGGTGGGGTGATCGAGCAAGCGTTGGCCGCAGAGGGATCAGGAAGGAGCTTCCGACCAAAAACGGCGCGGTTTATAGGAGCAGGATCCGCCGGGGGTCAAGGTGTGGCGCCGCCCGTGAGGCCTCCGCAAGTGCCGATCTTCGAACGGTTTACCGACGTGGCCACAGACCGGGCACCCCGCCGTTAGGACACCCCTCCCGGTCGTTCGGGGAGGCTGCGAGGAACAACCCCGGCCCCGGCGATGACGCGTTCTGGGGGGTAACAACGGGGATGACTGGGGGGGAACGGCAGGATCGGGCCCCCGGCATTGGCAGCGCGACTAAGATGGGAGCGGCCGACGCCATCGACCGCAGCCCCCAGATTGCCGTTTCACCCGCTGCTCCACGGTCCGCTCCAGGATTCCTCAACAGCCCGCTTCCCCGGGGTAGCTGGCGG